>DASSNC010000102.1:0-46635 GCA_035688305.1 Rhodanobacteraceae bacterium | reverse complement strand
CTCGATCCGCAGCAACTGGTTGTACTTGGCGATCCGGTCGGAGCGGCACAGTGAACCGGTCTTGATCTGGGTCGCGGTGGTCGCGACCGCGAGATCGGCGATCGTGGTGTCCTCGGTTTCGCCCGAACGGTGCGACATCACCGCTGCATAGTTAGCCTGGTCGGCCATCGCGACGGCCTCGAGCGTTTCCGAGAGCGTGCCGATCTGGTTCACCTTGATCAGGATCGCATTGGCGATGTGGTTGGCGATGCCTTCGCGGAAGATCGACGGATTGGTGACGAACAGGTCGTCGCCCACCAACTGGATCTTCTGGCCGAGCTTCCCGGTGATCAGCTTCCAGCCGGTCTGGTCGCCTTCGGCCAGGCCGTCCTCGATGCTGATGATCGGATACTTCGCGCACCAGTCCGAATACAGTTCCACCATGCCGGCGGCGTCGAGCTTGCGGTTCTCGCCCTTCAGGTCATACACGCCGCTTTCGAAGAATTCCGACGATGCCGGATCGAGCGCGATCCAGACTTGCCTGCCGGCCTTGTAACCGGCCGCATCGACGGCTTCGAGGATCACCTCGATCGCCTCCTCGTGCGAACGCAACGCCGGCGCGAAGCCGCCCTCGTCGCCGACCGCGGTATTCATGCCGCGCTTCTTCAGTTGCGTCTTCAGCGAGTGGAAAATCTCGACGCCCGCGCGCAGCGCATCGGAGAACCGGTCGAAGCCCGCCGGCATCACCATGAATTCCTGCATGTCGAGCGGATTGTCGGCGTGCACGCCGCCATTGATCACGTTCATCATGGGGACGGGCAGCACGGGCGCGCGTTCGCCGGCAAGGTATTTCCACAACGGCTGCTTGCGCGAGGCCGCGACCGCGTGCGCGGCGGCCAGCGACACGCCAAGCGTGGCATTGGCGCCGAGGCGCGACTTGTTGGGCGTGCCGTCCAGCGCGATCAGTTTTTCGTCGAGGCCCTCCTGATCGGCCGCATCGAACCCCGCGAGCGCCTTCGCGATTTCGCCGTTGACGTTGCCGACCGCTTTCGTGACGCCCTTGCCCAGGTAGCGCGACTCGTCGCCGTCGCGCAGTTCCACGGCTTCACGCGTGCCGGTCGAGGCGCCCGAAGGCACGATCGCGCGACCGAACGCGCCATCGGCCAATGTGACCTCGGCTTCGAGCGTGGGATTGCCGCGGCTGTCGAGGACTTCGCGGGCGTGGATGGTTTTGATCGTTGTGGTCATGTGTGCCTACGCCAATGATAGAAATTCGTCGTCATTCCGGGGCCGCGCGGAACCCGGAATCCGCTTTTGGTCTGGCTGAAGGAGCAGATCCCGGATCGCCGCTGCGCGGCGTCCGGAATGACGACGATATTTATTGCCGTGCCGCCTCGAGAAATCCGGCGCGCTTCACCGCGCCATCGAGTTCCTTCAGTGTCCCCAACAGCGATTCCATCTTTCCCAGCGGCCAGGCGTTCGGGCCGTCGGACAAGGCCTTGTCGGGATCGGGATGGGTTTCCATGAAAACCCCGGCGACCCCGACGGCGATCGCCGCGCGCGCCAGCACCGGCACGAATTCGCGCTGACCGCCGGACTTCGTGCCCTGCCCGCCCGGCAACTGCACCGAATGCGTGGCGTCGAACACCACGGGGCAATTGGTTTCGCGCATCACCGCCAGCGAACGCATGTCCGACACGAGATTGTTGTAGCCGAAGCTCGCACCGCGTTCGCACACCAGGATCTGGTCGTTGCCGACGGCACGCGCCTTCTCGACCACGTTCTTCATGTCCCACGGCGACAGGAACTGGCCCTTCTTGATGTTGACCGGCTTGCCGGCCGCCGCGACCTTCTGGATGAAATCGGTCTGGCGGCACAGGAAGGCCGGCGTCTGCAGCACGTCCACCACTTCGGCGACTTCATCGAACGGCGTGTATTCGTGCACGTCGGTCAACACCGGCACGCCAAGCTGCTTCTTCACCTCGCCGAGGATCCGCAGGCCTTCCTCCATCCCGAGCCCGCGAAAGCTTTTCGACGAAGTGCGATTGGCCTTGTCGAAGCTGGACTTGAAGATGAAGGGGATGCCGAGCCGGCCGGTGATGTCCTTCAGGGTTCCCGCGGTGTCGAGCTGCAACTGTTCGGACTCGACGACGCAGGGGCCGGCGATCAGGAAGAATGGTTGGTCGAGGCCGACGTCGAAGCCGCACAAATTCATCCGGCAGCTTCCTTCGCGAGCCGCGGCGCGTCGCGCATGGCCTTGTACTCACGCGCGGCGCGCACGAACCCGTTGAACAGCGGATGTCCGTCGCGCGGCGTCGAAGTGAATTCCGGATGGAACTGGCAGGCCAGGAACCAGGGGTGCTTCGAAGCCGGCAGTTCCACGATCTCGACCAGGTCGTCCACCGACACGCCCGCGATCACCAGGCCCGCCTTCTCCAGCCGCTCGCGATAGCGATTGTTGAATTCGTAGCGATGGCGGTGCCGTTCGCGGATCGTGTCCGCGCCATACAACTCGTGCGCCAGGGTGCCGGCTTTGAGGCGGCATTCCTGGGCGCCGAGCCGCATCGTGCCGCCGAGATCGGATGTCTCGTCGCGGCGCTGCACGTCGCCCGCGCCCTGCGTCCACTCGGTGATCAGGGCGATCACGGGCTCGAGGCAATCGCGGTCGTTCTCGGTGGATCCCGCGCCGGACAGGCCGGCGACGTCGCGGGCGAACTCCACGACCGCCGCGTGCATGCCGTAGCAGATCCCGAAATACGGAATGCCGCGCTCGCGGGCGTAGCGAACGGTCTGGATCTTGCCTTCGAATCCGCGCTTGCCGAAGCCGCCCGGCACCAGGATCGCATCGGCATCGCGCAATACGGCATCCGCGCCGCGCGTTTCGATGACCTCGGAATCCACCCACTCGAGGTTCACCCGGGTCTGGTTGTGGATGCCGCCGTGGCGCAGCGCCTCGCCGAGGGATTTGTAGGCGTCCTTGTGCTCGACATACTTGCCGACGATGTAGACGCGCACCTCGTCCCTGGGGCTCTCGACGGCATCCACCGTGCGCCGCCACTCCGCCAGGTCGGTGGGCTTGGCGTCGAGATGCAGGCGTTCCACCACGATGTCGTCGAGACCCTCCTTGTGGAGCCACAGCGGCAGCTTGTAGATGGTGTCCGCATCGGCGGCGCTGATCACCGCGCTTTCCGGCACGTTGGTGAACAGCGCGATCTTGCGGCGTTCCGATTCCGGCAGCGGCTCCTCGCAACGGCAGACCAGGATGTCGGGCTGGATGCCGAGCGCGCGCAGTTCCTTCACCGAGTGCTGGGTCGGCTTGGTCTTGATCTCGCCGGCGGCCTTGATGAACGGCACCAGCGTCAGGTGCATGAACAGCACGTTGTCGGCGCCGCGCTCGATGCGCAACTGGCGCGCGGCCTCCAGGAACGGCTGCGACTCGATGTCGCCCACGGTGCCGCCGATCTCGACCAGCGCCACGTCGAAGCCGCGGGTGGCCTCGTCGATCGCGTGCTTGATCTGGTTGGTGATGTGCGGGATCACCTGCACCGTGGCGCCGAGATAATCGCCGCGGCGTTCCTTGCGGATCACGGCCTCGTAGATCTTGCCGGTGGTGATGGAATTCTTTCCCGACAGGCGGGTGCGGACGAAGCGCTCGTAGTGTCCCAGGTCGAGGTCGGTCTCGGCGCCGTCGTCGGTCACGTAGACCTCGCCATGCTGGAAGGGGCTCATCGTGCCTGGATCGACGTTGATGTACGGATCCAGTTTCATCAGGGTGACGCTGAGGCCCCGGGCCTCAAGGATGGACGCCAGCGACGCCGATGCAATGCCCTTGCCAAGCGAGGACACCACGCCGCCGGTGACGAAAATCAGGGAGGTCATGGTCGAGCCGTTCGTGGAAAGCGACATTCTAGCGGCACACCCCGGATTTCGCGAGGGCGTGTGACCTATTTCCGCTCGGGGCGCCGAGGCGTCACAATGGTGTTTTCCGGGTTCTGCGATCAGCCCTGCTCGCCGTGCAACGATTGCAAGGCCGTGTGGTGTATCGAGCTTGCGGCCGCGCCGGAACGGGCATCCTGTCCTGCCTTTCCACAAAAGCATTTTCAGCCAGGTGTATTGAAATGACCCTTGCCACCATTCCCGAACGCATCGCCACCCTGCGCGGCGTCATGCACGAGCGCGGTATCGCCGCCTGCATCGTCCCCACCGCTGATCCACACCTGTCCGAATACCTGCCCGCACGCTGGACCGCGCGCAAGTGGCTGTCGGGCTTCACCGGCTCCGCCGGCACGCTGATCGTGACGCACGATTTTGCGGGCGTATGGACGGATTTCCGATATTTTTCGCAAGCCGAACGGCAACTCGCCGGCAGCGGCGTCGAGCTGGTGAAACTGGTGGTGCCGCACACGCCCGAGCACATCCTCTGGTTGTGCACGCGCTTGCAACCCGGCGACAAGGTCGCGTGCGCCGCCGACATGCTGTCGCTCGCATCCGAGCGCGGCCTGCGCGATGCGCTGGCCCGTCATGGCGCCGAGCTGGTCGAAGATGATTTGCCGGGCGCTATCTGGAACGATCGCCCGCCACTGCCGCACGCGCCGGTGTACGAGCACCCGCTCGTCTATGCCATCCACAGCCGCGCCGAAAAGCTTGCCGACGTGCGCGACGCCATGCGTGCAGCCGGCGCGACCCATCACTTCGTGTCGGCGCTGGACGAGATCGCCTGGGTGCTGAACCTGCGCGGCAGCGATATCGAATACAACCCGGTGTTCCTGTCGCACCTTTTGCTCGACGAGACCGGCGCGACGCTGTACGTCCAAGCCTCCAAGCTTGACGCCGCCTTGCAAAAATCACTCGCCGCCGACGGCATTTCGCTGGCGGCGTACGCGGCGGCCGCGGATGCATTGGCGAAGCTGCCGCAAAGCGCCAGGCTGCTGCTTGCACCGGCGCAGGTGGCGGCCGCGCTCGCGCACGCCATCCCGCAGCACGTCACGCGGATCGAAGCTACCGGTCCGATCACCGCCGCCAAGGCCCGCAAGGGCGACGCCGAGATGGAGCACGTACGCGAAGCGATGCGCCGCGACGGCGTGGCGCTGGTGCGCGGTGCGCGCTGGCTGGAGCAATCGCTCAAGGAAGGCCAGCGCCTGACCGAACTCGACGTCGACAGCAAGCTGCGGGAGTTGCGTTCGCAGCAGCCCGGCTTCGTCAGCGAAAGTTTTTCCACCATCGCCGGCTACGAAGCCAACGCGGCGCTGCCGCACTATTCGGCCACGCCCGAAGCGCATGCGCAATTGAAACCGAAAGGCATGCTGCTGATCGACTCCGGCGCGCAATATCTGGGTGGCACCACCGACATCACCCGGATGTGGGCGCTGGGCGAGACCACCGCCGAACAGCGCCGTGACGTGACACTGGTGTTGAAAGGCGTGATCGCATTGTCGCGCGCGAAGTTCCCCCGCGGTGCCTCCGGCCAGCAACTGGACGCGCTGGCGCGTGCACCGATCTGGGCCGCGGGCATCGATTATGGCCACGGCACCGGCCACGGCGTCGGCTATTGCCTGAACGTGCACGAAGGTCCACAAGCCATCCGCCCGCCGCGCTCGGCACAGCAGCTGGAACCGTTGGACGTCGGCATGATCACCTCGATCGAACCCGGCATCTACAAACCCGGCCGCCACGGCGTGCGCATTGAAAACCTTGCCGCGACGGTGCCCGCGGGCGACGGTGAGTTCGGCGAGTTCCTCGGCTTCGAAACCTTGACGTTGTGCCCGATCGACACGCGCCTCATCGACGTGGCCTTGCTGAACGCGGACGAGATGGCGTGGCTCGACGATTACCATGCCAACGTGCGGGAACGGCTGGCGCCACTGCTCGACGACCCCGCCGATCGCGCCTGGCTGGATGCCCGTTGCACCCCGCTGGCCGTGCCCAAGGCGGCCTGAACGCCACTCGGCACGCTCAACAGCAGCAACGCGTTCTGCTAGCTTACGCGGGTTCCGCTTCCGGGAAGATTCCGTGCCGCGCCGAATCAAGTTGACACCGCGCACCCTGGCCTTCGCGATCACCCTCGCCGCCGCACCCGGCATGGCGATGGCGCAGGCGACGACGGATGTGTGCCCACTCGGCGCCTTCGTCTGCCCAGTGGTGCAGAACGGCTTCGCGCTGTGCAAGAAGAACGACCTGCTGAACTTCTACGTGCCGGGACTGCCGACCACCGGCGATCGCGACGCGACGCCCGCGCAGGTGACCGGCGACCATTTCAACAGCCCGGACAGCAACGTCTTCCACATCTCCGGCAACGCCTCGCTGCAACGCCTCGACCAGCTGCTGCGCGCAGACGATCTCACCTACAACCACGACTCCAGCGCATTCGATGCCGAAGGCAACGTGCGCTATCAGGAGCGCGGCATGCTGTTTTCGGCTGACAGCATGAAGGGCACCACCGATCCCGAACGCGGGGTTGCCGACAACGTGCGCTACCAGATGCTGGACTCGCACGGCAACGGCAGCGCCAGCCAGGTGATCATGCTGGACCAGGATCGCGACAAGCTGCACCAGGTCACCTACTCGACTTGCGAGATCGACCACCGGGTGTGGGAAATCGAGGCCAAGACGATGACGATGGACCGCGACGCGGGCATCGGCCGCGCCCACAACGTGGTGATGCGCCTGAAGGGTGTGCCATTCCTGTGGCTGCCGTACCTGCGATTCCCGCTGGACGACCGCCGCCAGAGCGGGTTCCTGTATCCCTCGTTCGGCCACCGCAGCCGGGCCGGCTATTTCTTCGCGATTCCGTACTACTGGAACATCGCACCGAACTACGATGCAACCTTCACCCCGACGTGGTTCACGGATCGCGGCGGCATGCTGGATACGCAATTCCGCTGGCTGACTTCCACCAGCAAGGGTGAGCTCAACCTCGACTACATGCCGCACGATCGGGTAGCCGACCGCGATCGTGGCCTGCTGACCCTCACCAACCAAACCCGCCTGCCCGGTCGCCTTTACTGGAACACCTCGATTGCGCGGGTAACCGACAAGGCCTGGTTCCAGGATTTCGGCCAGAACGTCACCACCAGTGCCGTGCAGTTGCTGCACTCATCATCGAATGTCACCGGTGCAGGCGACTGGTGGAACGCCGGTGCCGGCGTCGACTGGTACCAGATCACCGACCCAAGCCTGTCCGACGCGGCAGCCCCCTATCGGCGGCTGCCGCGCGTGTTCTTCGACGCCGACCGCCCGATCGGCGCGCCGGGCGGCCTCGAATGGGGCGTGAACACCGAGGCAGTGCGCTTCGTGAAACCCGATGCGGTCGGGGGCGACCGTTTCGATCTGTATCCGTATCTCGCCTGGCCCATGCAGGGTCCGGCGTGGTTCCTGCGTCCCGAACTCGGCGTGCGCTACACCGCTTACAACCTGCCGCGCCCGGTTGCCCCCGGCGACCCGACCCACCCCACGCGTACGACACCGATCTTCGACGTCGACGCCGGGCTGGTGTTCGAACGCCAGGTGCACCTGTTCGGGCAGGATTACACGCAGACGCTGGAGCCGCGATTGTTCTACCTGCGCGTGCCCTACCGCAATCAGGACGACCTGCCGCTGTTCGACACCCAGACGTTGACCTTCGACTTCTGGAAGCTGTTCACCACCAACAGTTTCAGTGGCGCCGACCGCCAGCAGAACGCCAACAACCTGTCGGCGGCCCTGACCACCCGCTTCCTGGATCCGAACGGCGTGGAAAAACTCTCCGCCAGCCTTGGCGAAATCCACTACTTCGATCCGCAAAAGGTCACCTTGTACCCGGGCCAGACCCTGGTCGATCGCAGCGGCTCGGACTACGTGGCGAACGTCGCGGTTTCGCTGAGTGACAACTGGCGCCTGACGGGCTCCCACCTGTGGGACGTGCAGAGCGGCCGCACCGATGTATCGACGGTGGGCCTGCAACGCCGGCTCGGCGACGACGGCATCTTCAACTTCGACTATCGCTTCCGCCGGGGGCTGCTGGAGCAGGCCAGCACCACCGCGGAAATCCCGGTCGGGGCGGCGTGGAAGCTGGTTGGCGGCTACACCTGGTCGCTGATGCAAAAACGTACCATTGACGCCTTTGCCGGACTCGAATGGGACAGCTGCTGCACTTCGGTGCGCGTGCTGGCCCGCCATTACGTGTACAACTACCAGGGCAATTCCGACAACGCCATCATGTTCGAAATCGCCTTCAAGGGCCTTGGCGCCTCCGGCGAGCGCGCCGGGAAGTTCCTGCGCAATGCTATCCTTGGCTATCAGTAATTCTGCGATCAATCATGATTGGCGATCAACGCAAGCTTTTAGCAAGCAGCCGTCCATGGCGCCGGGCACCGACCCGGCCATCCTTGGCCGGTCGCTTGGCCGGGCACGCGATGCCCCCGGCACCGCGTAAGCGCCCGTCCTCGCCCTAATTTTTACAACACTGCTGCGACCAAACCCTACCCTGACAACTTTCGGGCAGCCCGCGCTGTCCAACTCCGCGGTTGCCCGCTGCAACCACGTGTTCTCCAATCCTTTCGCAACGCTTTCCATGACCGCCATGAATCGAATCCGCCTCGCCCGCCTGACCGTGATGCTCGCCGCCACGGCATTCACGTTGCCCGCGTTCGCCCAGTTGCTGAGTCCCGACGCTCCACCTGCCGGCACGCCGCAACCCTCGCTGCTGGCGTCACCAGCCACCGCCAACAATGGCGGCGTGCAACCGCTGGACCGGATCGTCGCGGTGGTGAACGACGGCGTGGTTCTGCAAAGCCAGCTCAACGAGACGATGGGCACGGTGGCACATCAGATCACCGCTTCGGGCGGCAAACTGCCGCCAACCGATGTGCTGGCCAAGCAGGTGCTGCAACGATTGATCCTCAACCAGCTGCTGGTGCAGACCGCGCACAGCAATGGCCTGCGCATCTCGAGTGAACAGCTCGACGCCGCGGTCGCCAATGTCGCGAAGCAAAACAAGATGTCGGTGCCACAGATGCAGGCTGCGATGCAGCAACAAGGCGTCGACTACGCGTCATTCCGCCAACAGCTCCAGGACCAGTTGCTGGTGCGCGAGCAACAGCAGCAGGTGATGCAGCAGTCTGCACAGGTGTCCAGCGCCGAAATCGACAACCTGATCGCAAGCCCCGCCTTCAAGCAGGGCGAGGTGCACTTGTCGCGCATCATGATCGGCCTGCCGGAAGGCGCGAACGCCGACCAGATTGCCGCAGCGCAAGCCAAAGCCGACAAGGTCGAGGCCGAACTCAAGGCCGGCAAGAGCTTTGCCGCGCTCGCGGTCAGTGAGTCCAGCGCACCGGAAGCATTGGAAGGCGGTGATCTTGGTTGGCGGCGCGTGGACGAATTGCCTCCGCCCGTCCAGCAAATCGCCAATTCGTTGCAGCCTGGCGCATTCACCCAGCCGCTGCGCGACGCTGCCGGATTCACCATCCTCAAGCTCGAAGGCCGGCGCACGCCCGAAACAAGGCAGATCGTCACCGAGTATCACGCCCGCCATCTGATGATCACTCCCAGCGCGACCCTGGATGCGCAAGCTGCGCATGCCAAGATCGAAAAGCTCCATAACGAAATCGTCAACGACCATGCCGACTTTGCCACCCTGGCAAAGCAGAACTCCGACGACCCGACCACTGCCAATGCCAGCGGCGACATGGGCTGGTTCATGCAGGACGATTGGGGCGCCGCCATCGGCAAACTGGTCGGAACCATGCAACCGGGCCAGGTCAGCCAGCCGTTCCAGACGCCGGATGGCTCCTGGCACATCATCCAGTTCCTCGGATCGCGCCAGGCCGACAAGACCAAGGACATCGAACGCGAGCAGGCCCGCCAGGCCATTGCGATGCGCAAGGGCCAGCAGGCCTACGAGCAGTTCGTGCGCGACCTCGAAGCCTCGGCCTACATCAGCATCCGGGTTCCCGAACTGGCCGACGCCGCACCGGCGCAAGGCTCACCGTGAACCGCGAGCCGGCTCCGGTCGGCTCGCACCGGTCCAACCCGTTTCCGGTACTCGCCGTCACCTGCGGTGAGCCGGCTGGCGTGGGTCCGGAACTGGTCGCGCGGCTGGCCGCCTCGCCGTTCGCGGCCGGCCTGGTGGCGATCGGCAACGCACGCCTGCTGGAAGCCGCCGCGTTGCGTTGCGGCATCACCTTGAACATTGAAGCGTGGGATGGCCAGCCTCGCCACCTGCGCGCTGCAGGCACGTTGCGCGTGTTGGACGTGCCGCTGCGCGCGGACGTGGCAGCGGGCTCACCCGATCCGCGCAACGCATTCCACGTCCTGCAAATGCTCGCGCGCGCCGCCGATGGCTGCATGGCCGGCGAATTCGATGCCGTGGTGACGGCACCCGTGCAGAAGTCGGTCATCAACGATGCCGGCGAGCACTTCACCGGCCACACCGAGCTGTTTGCCGAGCGCGCCGGCTGCGAAGTGGTGATGATGCTGGCATCGCCGGAACTGCGGGTTGCGCTGGCCACCACGCACTTGCCGCTACGCGAGGTGCCGGCTGCGATCACCGGGGAGTCACTGACGCGCAGCTTGCGCATCGTGCACGCGGAACTCATCGCGAAGTTCGGCATCGCCGCACCGCGTATCGCGGTGCTCGGGCTGAACCCCCACGCGGGCGAAGGCGGCCATCTGGGCCGCGAAGAAATCGACACCATCGTCCCGGCGCTGGACGCCCTGCGCGCTGAAGGGATGCAACTGCTCGGCCCATTGCCGGCCGACACCGCGTTCGTGCCGGACATGCGCACAAGGTACGACGCGGCGCTGGCGATGTACCACGACCAGGCGTTGCCGGTGCTGAAATCCGAAGCTTTCGACCGCACCGTCAACATCACGCTGGGCCTGCCCTTCATCCGCACCTCGGTCGACCACGGCACCGCATTGGATATCGCCGGCACCGGCAAGGCCGATCCGTCCAGCATGTTCGCCGCCGCGGAGATGGCGCTGCGTCTTGCTGCCCGCGGGAAGCTGAAGAGCATTACCACGGATTGACACGGATAAACGCGGATAAAGCCAAACCGCTTTTGCCTTGTCCGCGACGATCCGCGTCCATCCGCGTCCAACGCTTCCGCTCCTGTTCCATGCAAAACAGAAAACCACCCCCAGATTGACACGGACCAGCACGGATCCAAAGTCTTTTGTCTTATCGGCTCTTATCCGTGTGCATCCCTGGAAAAATGCTTTTGTCGCACTGCCGCAACCGCCAACCAAATCGTGATGCCGCGCCCCAAAAAACATTTCGGTCAACATTTCCTGCACGAGCGCTCGGTGATCGAGCGCATCGTCGCTGCGATCGCGCCGCAGCCGGATGACCGCATCGTCGAGATCGGACCGGGCGAAGGCGCGCTGACGCTGCCGCTGGTGCGAGCGGCCGGCCGCCTCACCGCGATCGAGCTGGACACCGAGCTGATTGCACCGCTGCGCGCCAGCGCTGCCGGCATCGGCGAACTTGAGGTGATCCACGCCGACATCCTTGACGTTGACCTCACCGCGCTGGCTGGCGGCAGCAAGTTGCGCCTCGCCGGCAACCTGCCGTATTACGTCTCCAGCCCGATCCTGTTCCATTGCCTCGGCGCTGCCGACGCCATCACCGACATGCACTTCATGCTGCAGAAGGAAGTGGTGGAGCGCATGGCTGCCGCGCCCGGCGGCAAGGTTTATGGGCGCCTGTCGGTGATGCTGCAACTTGCATGCAAGGTCGAGCCGTTGTTGCACGTTGCACCGGGCGCCTTCCGGCCGCCGCCGAAAGTCGATTCGGCGGTGGTGCGGCTGACGCCGCTGCCACCACGGCAACGTCCCGATCCGGCACGCATGCAGGCGATCGCCACGCTCGTGCGCGCGGCGTTCGGCCAGCGCCGCAAGACGCTTTCCAATTCCCTGCGCGGCCTGCTGGACGGCGACGCCATCCGCGCCGCCGGCATCGATCCGCGCGCACGCGCCGAAACCGTGTCACCGCAAGGCTATGTTGCGCTGGCGCACAGGCTGGATCGGGACAGCTTGCAGGCCGGACCGAAACTCCTCGACAATGCTGACCCATGACAACGCGCCCGACCACCTCCGACAAACCGCGCCAGCCGCGTGAACCCGAACCGTACGCGGTCGAGGTCGAGGTGGACGCGCACTTCGTGCCGGACCAGTCCAAGCCCGAAGCAGGTCACTACGTGTTCGCGTACACGGTCGCGTTGCGCAACCTCGGCGCACTGCCGGTGCGCCTGCAATCCCGGCACTGGGTCATCACCGACGCCAACGGCAAGATCGAGGAAGTGCGCGGCGAAGGTGTGGTCGGCGAACAGCCGCGCCTGCAGCCCGGTGAAAGCTACTGCTACACCTCCGGCGCGGTGCTGGAAACCCAGGTGGGCACCATGCGCGGCGCCTACCTGTTCCACGCCGACGACGGCAGCGACTTCGAGGCCCCCATTCCCGAATTCGTGCTGTCGGTGCCGCGCACCCTGCACTGACCTTCCCGGACCCGGCACGTGTCCGTATACGCGATCGGCGATGTCCAGGGCTGCTACCCCG
The DNA here is from genome assembly GCA_035688305.1 of Rhodanobacteraceae bacterium. GTDB lineage: Bacteria > Pseudomonadota > Gammaproteobacteria > Xanthomonadales > Rhodanobacteraceae > 66-474. The sequence goes on along the minus strand of DASSNC010000102.1, from coordinate 34,125 downwards.
AACTGCAACGCCTGCTGGAGAAGCTGCGCTTCGACCCGGCAGCGGACCGCTTGTGGTTCTGTGGCGATTTGGTCAACCGCGGCGGCGAATCACTGGAAGTGTTGCGGCTGGTGCGCGGACTGGCTGCAAGTTCCATCGTGGCGCTCGGCAACCATGACCTGAGCCTGCTCGCAATCGCCGAGCGCGAACCGGAAGCACGCGCGCGCACCAACCCCGACTTGTCGCGGGTACTGGAAGCGGCCGACAGCCGCGAGCTGCTCGACTGGTTGCGCGGCCAATGCCTGATGCACCACGACCCGGCGCTGAACTTCACCCTGGTGCACGCGGGACTGGCGCCGGCGTGGACGCTGAAGCGTGCCTTGCATATCGCCCGCGAAGTGGAAAAGACCTTGCAGGGGCCGGGTCACCACGCCTTGCTGCAGCGCATGTTCGGCAACCGCCCGGCGCGCTGGTCGGAAAAACTGCACGGCCACGAGCGCCTGCGCGCGGCCATCAACTTCTTCACGCGCATGCGCTACTGCGATGTGCATGGCCGCATCGACTTCGACGCCAAGGGCACACCGGGCAGCCAGCGCGCAGGCTTGTACCCGTGGTTCGAGGTGCCCGGCCTGAAGTCGCGCGACACCCGCATCGTGTGCGGACACTGGTCTGCACTGGGACGCTTCGCCGGCCTCGGAATCTACGCCATCGACACCGGCTGCGTGTGGGGCGGAACGTTGACGGCGCTGCAACTCGACGAAGAAGAGCCACGCTTCATCACGGTGAACGCGGGGCCCAACCGCAAGCGCCGGTAGGCACGGCGCGGCCGGCGGCTACGCCTTGCGTCTTGACGGCAGCCTGAGCATCCGGGTTCCGCACACGCGGTCGTGCCAGGTACGCCGCTCGGCATCGAAGCATGCATACCAGAATCCGCCGCCCAGCAGCGCCAGCGACAGCGACGCAAGCACGAAACGCAGCGCCGCGGCACGCCAGCCCAGCAGGCCGCCGTCGCAACGCACGAGCTTGAGCTTCCATGCGCGCATACCGATCGTTTGCCCGACCCGCGTCCACGACACCACGAAATACGCGGCGGTGACGAGCAGCAACCAAGCATCCAGCAAACCACGCATGGCCACGCCCGGATGCCGGGGGTCGTAGCCGCGATGGAACGCCAGCACCCACAGCCCGCCGGCCACCATCCACAGGCCGAGCAACGGCAACAGGTCGTAGAGCATGCTGGCGAAGCGCCGCCACAGCGGCGCCGGCGTGACGGCGGCGTCGGAAACAGGGGTTTGGAGCATCACATCCACTTGCAGCAATCCAGGCCACACGCCAGCATCACATGATGACGGAATCCGGTACCCGAATCGACCCGCACGACCGCGATGCCATCGACGCCTTCCTCGAAGGCGCGTGGTCGCGCGACGGCTTGGCTGATCTCACGCTGGCCGACTATCGCGGCGACCTCGAGCGTTGCGCGGCGTGGCTTGGCGAACACGCACACGGATTGCTGGCGGCCAGCCGTGAAGACCTGTTCCGCTATCTCGGCGCACGCGCCAAGGCTGGCATTGGCGCACGCACGAACGCGCGCGAGTTGACCGCGCTGCGGCGTTTCTACGCCGAGCAGGTGCGCCACGATGCCGGCTTCGCCGATCCCACCCTGCTGCTGGATTCACCGAAGCTGCCGCGCACCCTGCCCAAGGCGCTGGCCGAGCGCGAAATCGACGGGCTGCTGACTGCGCCCGACCCGGCCACGCACCTGGGCCTGCGCGATCGTGCGATGCTGGAACTGATGTACGCATGCGGGCTGCGCGTGAGTGAACTGGTGACCTTGCCGCTGGCGGGCGTCAACCTGCGCCAGGGCGTGCTGCGCGTCACCGGCAAGGGCGGCAAGGAACGCCTGGTCCCGATCGGCGAAACCTGCATGGACTGGCTGGGCCGCTACCTGCGCGAAGCGCGGCCGGCGCTGGCAAAGGGCCGCGAAACACCGGCTCTGTTTCTGAGCAATCGCGCCGCCGGCATGACCCGCCAGATGGCGTGGACGCTGGTGAAGAAGCACGCACTCGCAGCCGGCATCGCCGCCAAACGGATCTCGCCACACGTGCTGCGCCATTCGTTCGCCACCCACCTGCTGAACCACGGCGCCGACTTGCGCGCGCTGCAGATGTTGCTCGGCCACAGCAACCTTTCAACCACGCAGATTTACACGATGGTGGCGCGGGAGGGCCTCAAGCGGCTGCATTCGCAACATCATCCGCGGGCGTGACACGCTATCATTGCCGCTTTCAGCGGAGCCCCGACATGGCCGAACAGAAGTACCCCGAATGGGTCTGGCACAACGGCGCGATCGTGCCATGGAAGGACGCCACGGTGCACGTGATGTCGCACAGCCTGCAGTACGGGTCGGCGGTGTTCGAAGGCATTCGTTGCTACAAGACCCCAAAAGGCGGCGCGATCTTCCGCCTGAAGGACCACATGAAGCGCCTGTACAACTCGGCGCGCATCTACGACATGCCGATGCCGTATCCGGTCGAAGTGACCCGCGCGGCCTGCCACGAGATCCTGAAGCGCAACGGTTTTGACCAAGCCTACTTGCGGCCCTGCGCGTTCCGCGGCCTCGGTGGCTTCGGCATTTCGGCCGACACCCCGGTCAGCATGACGATCGCGGGCTGGCCGATGGGTCCGTACCTGGGCCCGGAGGCGCTGCAGAAGGGCATCACGGCCTGCGTGTCGAGCTGGCAAAGATTTGCGCCGAACACGATTCCGGCCGGCGCCAAGGCGGCGGGCAACTATCTGTCCGGTCAGCTGATCGCCCGCGAAGCCCGCCAGCGCGGTTTCGGCGAAGGCATCGCGTTGGCGTCCACCGGCCTCATCAGCGAAGGCGCCGGGGAAAACGTGTTCCTGGTGATGGACGGCGCGCTGCACACCGCGCCGGTGAGCGCCGCGCTGCTGAACGGCATCACCCGCTCATCCGTAATCACGCTGGCCCGCGCCCATGGCATCGAAGTGGTCGAACGCGACCTGCCGCGCGAATACCTGTATCTGGCCGATGAGATCTTCATGTGCGGCACCGCTGCCGAAGTCACGCCGATCCGCGCCATCGACGGCAAGCAGGTCGGCGCCGGTGAATCCGGGCCGCTCACGCGCAGGCTGCAGGACTTGTTCTTCGGCTTGTTCGACGGCCGCACCGAAGACAAGTGGGGTTGGCTGGAGCCGCTGTAAGCTGCCTGCGATGGAACACATCAATCTTGACGCGGACAAACGCGGATAAGCGCGGATCAAAGCGGACCATGCGGCGAGTGTCGCTCAGCGCGGCACTCCGGTTACACGCACGTTCGGGACTCAGCAAGGATCGAAGTCCATCCGGTCCAATTCGCTTTTTCAGCGTGCAGCCGCGTCAAACGTTGTTCCGCCTCCCAACGGCAAGGCTGCGCATCCATCGGCCATGAACCCATCGCCCAACCTGTTCCTGATTGGCCCGATGGGTTCCGGCAAGTCCAGCATCGGGCGCCGGCTGGCGCAGCATTTCGGCATGCCGTGCGTGGACCTCGACGCCCGCATCGAGGAACACACCGGCGCCAGCGTAGCCACCATTTTCGAAATTGAAGGCGAGGCGGGATTCCGCCGCCGCGAATCCGGGTTGCTGGCCGAACTCACGCTGCAGCAAGGCATCGTGTTGGCGACCGGCGGCGGCGCGGTGCTGACCCCCGCGAATCGCGAAGTCCTGCGCGAGCGCGGCTTCGTGGTCTGGCTGGAAACCAGCGTCGAGCAACAAATGCAGCGGCTCGTGCACGACCGCCAACGCCCGCTGCTGGACGCCCCCGACCGGCACACGCGGCTGCAGGACCTCGCACGCACGCGCGATCCGCTGTACCGCGAGTTGGCGGATCTCAGCGTGCCCGGCTCCCTGCACGAATCCTGCAGCCAGGCCACGGCACGGATCACTGCGTTGCTGGAGCAACAATGGCAACGCCTACCCGTTTCGGCAACCGCATCATGAGCACGAGCCTCGAAGTCGATCTGGCCGCACAGCGCTATCCGATCCGGATCGGGCGCGGCCTGCTCGACGCTGCAACAGACTGGCGCGACGTACTGCGCGGCGGCCACGCGCTGATCGTCAGCGACAGCAACGTCGCGCCGCTGTACGCGCGGCGCTTGCAAGACACGCTGGCACGCGCAACCGGCGGCGTGCAGGTTGCGACGCTCACCCTGCCTGCGGGTGAAGCCCACAAGAACCTCGACGCGGTCGTGGCGGTCTTCGATGCGCTGGCCGCGCTCGGCGCGACGCGCGATGCCTGCGTGCTGGCGCTGGGCGGCGGCGTGGTCGGCGACATCGCGGGGTTTGCCGCCGCCTGCTGGATGCGCGGCATCGATTGCGTGCAATGCCCGACCACTCTGCTGGCGATGGTCGATGCCTCGGTGGGCGGCAAGACCGGCATCGACCATCCGGCCGGAAAGAACCTGATCGGCGCCTTCCACCAACCGCGCGCCGTCATCGCCGACCTCGACACGCTCGCGACGCTGCCGGAGCGCGAACTGCGCGCGGGATTTGCCGAGGTGGTCAAGACCGCGTGCATCGGCGATGCCGAATTCTTCGCCTGGCTGGAGTCGCACGCTGACGCACTGCAGGCACGCGAAGTGACTGCGTTTGAACATGCGATCGCCACCTGCTGCCGCTTCAAGGCCGGTGTGGTCGCGCGCGACGAGCGCGAAACCGGCGAGCGTGCCCTGCTGAATTTCGGCCACACCTTCGGACACGCACTGGAAGTCGAGACGGGCTTCGGCACCCTTCTGCACGGCGAAGCCGTGGCGATCGGCATGTTGCAGGCCGCCCGCCTGTCCACCCGCCTTGGCATGGCGGGTGATGCCGACGCGCTGCGCCTGCGCGCCCTGCTGCTGCGCTTCGGCTTGCCGGTGGATCCGCCGCCCGGGCTTGCTGCCGATGCTCTGCTCGCACGCATGCGGCTCGACAAGAAGAATCGCGCCGGTTCGCTGCGGCTGGTCCTGTGGCGTGGCATCGGGCGTGCGGAAATCGTCGGCGGCGTGGAAGACTCCGCGGTTCTTGCCGTCCTGTAGAAGGACCGAAAGCCCGGCGGTATTCGATCGTCGGGCGCGCGGTCCCGTACAATGGCCGTTCCATTGCAACGCCGTTCCGCATGCACCTCTACATGCAAACTCCGCCCGCGGGCAGCACCGCGCCGCGCTACTGCCGGATCGCGCTGGAGCAGGACCTGCTCGGCGGCTGGACGCTGTATCGCGAATCCGGCACCGAAGGCGGCCGCGCCACCCTGAAGCGCGAGGTCTATCTCGACCGCGACGCCGCACTGGCGGCGTTCGAGAATGCGCGTGACGCGCAACTGAAGCGCGGCTTCAAGGTGATGATCACCCAAGGTTCCTGACCGGCATGGCTGAAGTCTCCAACCGCAGCAACCGCTTCCTGCGTGCGCTCAGGCGCGAACCGGTGGATACCACGCCGGTGTGGATCATGCGCCAGGCCGGCCGCTACCTGCCCGAATACCGCGCCACGCGCGAACGCGCCGGCAGCTTCCTCGCGCTCGCGCAGACACCGGAGCTGGCTTGCGAAGTCACGCTGCAGCCCATCGAGCGTTTCGAACTGGATGCCGCGATCCTGTTTTCCGACATCCTTACCGTTCCACATGCGATGGGACTGGGCCTGCACTTCGTCGAAGGCGAAGGCCCGAAGTTTTCCGCGCCGGTGCGCAACGCCGCCGATGTCGCGAAGCTCGGCGTGCCCGATCCGGAAGGCCCGCTGCGTTACGTGATGGACGCCGTGCGCCTGATCCGCCATGAGCTGCACGGCCGAGTGCCGCTGATCGGCTTCGCCGGCAGTCCGTGGACGCTCGCGTGCTACATGATCGAGGGTCAAGGCTCGCGCGACTTCGCGCGGGTGAAAGCCTTCGCGCTGAACGAACCTGCGGCCATGCACAAGCTGCTCGACGTGAACGCGCGCGCGGTGGCAGCCTACCTCGCCGCGCAGGCCGCGGCGGGCGCGCAGGCGCTGATGATCTTCGACAGTTGGGGCGGCATGCTGGCGCCCGCGATGTTCGCCGAATTCTCGCAGCGCTATCTGGCGCAGATCGCCGCACTGCTGCGCGCTGACGCGCAAGCGCGCGAGGTGCCGCTGATCGTGTTCTCGAAGAGCGCCAATGCCAGCCTCGAAATCCTCGCCGACACCGGCTGCGCGGCGCTGGGCGTGGACTGGACGCTCACCCTGGACTCAGCCCGCCGCCGCGTCGGTACACGCGTCGCGCTGCAAGGCAACCTCGATCCGGCCACCTTGCTGGCCTCACCTGACGTGATTCGCCGTGAGGTGACGCGCGTGCTCGAAGACTTTGGCCAGCACCCGGGCCACGTGTTCAACCTCGGCCACGGCATCACGCCGAACGTCGATCCGGCTCACGTCGCGGTGCTGGTCGACGCCGTGCACGCACAGGCTGCGCGCTAGACACGCTGCGCACTAGTCGCGCCGCGCGCCAGGCGCGCGGCGGATTCCACGGTTCCGCACTTTGTCCCCGTGCGTGCGCAGCGGCGCACGCATGTCAGCTCAAGGCGCCGTGGCAGTGCTTGAATTTCTTGCCGCTGCCGCAGGGGCACGGATCGTTGCGGCCAACTTTGGGCCCATCGCGCACCACCGGCGCCACCGCAGCCAGCGCCGTTTCCGCAGCACCACCGGCGTGCCCGTTGCCGGGCTCGCCGGCACCAGTCGGCGCACCCTCGAACCCGGTCGATGATGCGTGCTGGAACTCGAACGCCTTGGCCGCAGCCTGACGGCGCTGCTCGGCTTCCAGCGCGGCGATTTCTTCTTCCGAACGGATGTGCACGCGCGCGAGCGTCTGCGTGAGTTCGGTCTTGATCCGGCCGAGCATCTCTTCGAACAGGCGGAAAGCCTCGCGTTTGTACTCCTGCTTCGGGTCAACCTGCGCGTACGAGCGCAGATAGATGCCCTGGCGCAAGTAGTCCATGGTCGCGAGGTGATCCTTCCAGGCGCTATCGACCACGGTCAGCATCACGTGCTTCTCCAGCGCGCGCATGACTTCGGGGCCGACCTGCTTCTCCTTCTCGGCGTAGATCTCGTCGGCAGCATCGGCCACGTGCCTGTGGATGGCTTCCGCATCAGCTTCTTCCGAGGTCTCCAGCCAATGCTGCAGGTCGAGCTGCATCCCGAATTCGGTCTCCAGCGACTTCTGCAAACCGGCCAGGTCCCATTGGTCATCGATGCTGTCCCGCGGCACGTACTGCTGCGCCAGCGACTCGAACACGTCGTGGCGAATGTCGGCGACGGTCTCTGAGACATCGTCGGATTCCAGCAACTCAAGGCGCTGCTTGTAGACCACCTTGCGCTGGGAGTTGGCGGCGTCGTCGAATTCCAGCAATTGTTTGCGGATATCGAAGTTGTGCGCCTCGACCTTGCGCTGGGCCTTCTCGATCTGGCGGCTGACCAGCTTGTCCTCGAGCGCATCGTCTTCCTTCATGCCGAAGCGCTGCATCCAGCGCACCAGCCCCTCACCGCCGAAGATGCGCATGAGGTTGTCCTGCAACGACAGGTAGAAGCGCGAGGAACCGGCGTCGCCCTGGCGGCCGGAACGGCCACGCAGCTGGTTGTCGACGCGCCGCGATTCGTGCCGCTCGGTACCGACGATGTGCAAGCCGCCAGCCGCCAGTACCTGGTCGTGGCGCTGCTGCCACTCGGCCTTGACGCGTTCGCGATCGGCATCGGTGGCATCCTCCGGCAACTCGGCCAGTGCCGCATCCAGGCTGCCACCGAGCACAATGTCGGTACCGCGGCCGGCCATGTTGGTGGCGATCGTCACCGCGCCCGGCGCGCCGGCCTGCTCGACGATCTTCGCTTCGCGCTCGTGCTGCTTGGCGTTCAGCACTTCGTGCGGGATGCCGGCCTTCTGCAACAGCCCGTGGACAAGCTCGGACACCTCGATCGACGCGGTGCCGACCAGCACCGGCTGACCGCGCTGATGGCAATCCTTGACGTCCTCGATCACCGCCTTGAACTTGGCCTCGGGCTTCAGGAACACGAGATCGGGATGGTCCTTGCGGATCATCGGCTTGTTGGTCGGGATCACCACCACTTCGAGGCCATAGATCGACTGGAACTCGAACGCTTCCGTGTCGGCCGTGCCGGTCATGCCCGCCAGCTTGTCGTACATGCGGAACAGATTCTGGAAGGTCACCGTGGCCATCGTCTGGTTTTCGCGCTGGATCGGCACGCCTTCCTTGGCCTCGACAGCCTGGTGCAGGCCCTCGGACCAGCGGCGGCCCGCCAGGGTGCGGCCCGTGAATTCATCGACGATGATGATTTCGCCATCGCGCACGATGTAATCGACGTCGCGCTGGTACAGCGCATGCGCGCGCAAGCCCTGGTTGAGGTGATGCACCACCGCGAGGTTGCGCGCGTCGTACAGCGTCGAATCCTCGGCAAGGATGCCGGCCTCGCGCAGCAATTGCTCGGCGTGCTCCATGCCCGCTTCGGACAGGTGCACCTGCTTCTGCTTCTCGTCGACGTAATAGTCGCCCGGCTCGGGCGGTTCGCCCGGCACCGACTCCTTGGCCTGGCGGGTCAGGTGCGGGACGATGCGATTGACGCGGATATACAGCTCCGGCGAATCCTCGGCCGCACCGGAAATGATCAGCGGCGTGCGCGCCTCGTCGATCAGAATCGAGTCGACCTCGTCGACAATCGCGTAGTGCAGGCCACGCTGGAAGCGCTGCTCCTTCGACACCGCCATGTTGTCGCGCAGGTAGTCGAAGCCGAATTCGTTGTTGGTGCCGTAGGTGATGTCGGCGGCGTAAGCCGCGGCCTTTTCGGACATTTCCATGCCCGGCCAGACCACCCCTACAGTCATGCCGAGGAAGCCATAGACCTTGCCCATCCAGGCCGAGTCGCGCTTGGCGAGGTAGTCGTTGACGGTGACCACATGCGCGCCCTTGCCTTCCAGCGCGTTCAGATACACCGGCAAGGTTGCGACCAGGGTCTTGCCTTCGCCGGTGCGCATCTCGGCGATCTTGCCCTGATGCAGGACCATGCCACCGATCAGCTGCACGTCGTAATGGCGCATCCCGATCACGCGCCGGCTGGCCTCGCGCACCACCGCGAAGGCTTCGGGCAGGATCTTGTCGAGACTCTCGCCCTTGGCGATACGCTCGCGGAACTCGGCGGTCTTGCCGCGCAGGGCGGCGTCGTCCAACGCCTGCATCTTGGGTTCGAGCGCGTTGATGCGCGCCACGATCTTGGAAAGCTGCTTCAGCACGCGATCATTGCGGCTGCCGAAGACGTTCGTCAGGAAATTGGCCATCTTTGGATTCGCGATTCCGGGGTTGCGGCGAAAAATCAATCGAACATCATAAAAGGTCACGCCGCCCGCGCCTAGTGATGGCGGCAGAAACCCCGGAATTCAAGCAGCCTTGCGGCTATCTGCGCACGTAGGCGATCGGATTGACCAGCTTGCCGTTGTGCCAGACTTCCAGATGCACGTGGGGGCCGGTCGAGCGGCCCGAGGACCCGGCGTCGGAGATCGGCTCGCCGCCGTGCACGTACTCGCCCACGTGCACGAGGAGCTTGCTGTTGTGCGCGTAGCGGGTCATGTAACCGCCACCATGGTCGATCTCGACCACGTCGCCGTAGCCGGGGCGCACGCCTGCATAGGTAACGACGCCCGCGGCCAGCGCGCGCACGGCCTCGCCGAACGGCACGCCGATGTCGAGGCCCGGGTGGAAACTTTCCTTGCCGGTGAACGGATCGATGCGCTCACCGAACGGCGAGGTGATGTAGCCCTCGTGCACCGGCATGCCCGACGGGATCAGGCTGGCCGTGACCGTGCGATTGGTGAGCAGCGACTGCAGCACGCCCAGCTTGGTCTGTTGCGAATCGAAGCGTTGCGCCAACTGCTCCATGCTCACACTCAGGTCGAACGGCAAGGCGCGCTCGGGCGGCACGGTTTTTTCAGGGCCACCCATCGCAGGCGGCTGGCTGAAGTCGAACTCTGCGGGGTCGAGCTTGCCGGTCGCAACCAGCCGCTGCCCGAGTGCGTCGAGCCGCGCCGAATCGGCTTGCAGCTCACCCAGCTTGATGGCCATCCGGCTGATGTCGCGCTGCGCGTCGCTGCGCACCCGCGCCAATTCGGCCTTCTGGGCGTCGATCTGCTGGTGCATCGAGGCAATCTGCGCGAGGGTGCGGCTGCCGGGGCTGGCGATCCACACTGCGACGGCCGCACTGGCGGCAACGCACAGTGCCGCGCCCAGTGCAAAGCGCCAACACAGCCGCCGATGCGCAAGCGTGCGCTCCTGCAACCAGTCACTCAAGCCTGCGGATCGCTGCGAGCGCGCCACCAGTATCATGCTCATGTCAATCAACCGTAACCGTCATTGAATTTGTCTCCAGTCCAGCCACCACGCGACACCCGCGGCCCGATGCCACTGTCGCAATGCGCCCCGGTAGCCGATCTGGCTGCCCGGGCCCGCGATGTTGACCGCTTGAGTCAACGGATTGTTCCCGTGTTGCCTGCACCGCTGCGCGAGCACGTTTGGCACGCCGGCCTGCGCAACGATCGCGTCCTGCTGTTGGTGGAATCGCCCGCCTGGGCCACGCGCGTGCGCATGGATCAGGCTTGCATCCTTGCTGCAGTACGCTCCCTGGGGCTGGCGGCAACGTCCGTCACGGCCAAGGTGATACCGCTACCAATGCCGCAGGTGGACTCCGCCACGGATCGAACGCTGTCACCACGCGCTGCCGAAACCATCCGCGCCGCGGCAACCGCGATCGCCGACCCGGAACTGCGCGCGCTCTTTCTCGAACTCGCCGACCAAGCGGCGAATCCGACCGCCTGACGAAACCTGTCGTCCGCAACCGCTTTCGCCCCCTCCATCATCCGATGGAAGCGCAAATTTATAGCACACGGCGAGCGGCCTGAGCCAACCGAAGTCAGAACAATGTCACGAACTGTGACAGGTCCGCCACAATTGTGCCACCTGTCCGTCATGGGGCGAGACTCGGTCGGAGCGACCGGTGCCATGATGACGCCCCCCTGCCAGGCTGGTCGACCGTGACCGCTGGCGTCGCTCAAGTCGCTGATTCACCAGCTGTATCTGGCCAGTCCGCGGGTTGCCGCGTCACACACCAAGGTGAAGGGGCGCGCGGCGCCGCAGGCGCCGGGTACGCGGCGAGCGACCGTGAACTGCGGTCAGACGGCTTGCGCGGGGTGCGCGTAGGAAATCGGCGCCAGCGCTGGATCGTCGAAGGTGACTTCTTCCCAGGCCGACTTGTCGGCAATCAACGCGCGCAGCAGGCGATTGTTCAGCTCGTGGCCGGACTTGTGGCCAAAGAACGCACCGATCAGGCTGTGCCCGAGCAGGTAGAGGTCGCCGATGGCATCGAGGATCTTGTGCTTGACGAACTCGTCCTCGTAACGCAGGCCATCTTCGTTAAGCACCCGATAGTCGTCCAGCACGATGGCGTTGTCCATCGAGCCGCCGAGCGCCAGGTTTTTCTCGCGCAGCATTTCGATGTCGCGCATGAAGCCGAAGGTACGGGCGCGGCTGACTTCCTTCACGAAGGAAGTGGTCGAGAAGTCGATTTCGGCGCGCGAGGCGCGGCGCGAAAAAATGGGGTGTGCGAATTCGATCGAGAAGCCGACCTTGAAGCCGTCGAAGGGCTCGAATTGCGCCCACTTGTCGCCATCTTCGACCTTGATCGGCTTTTTCACGCGGATGAAGCGTTTGGGCGCGGCCTGTTCCTCGATGCCCGCCGATTGCAGCAGGAACACGAACGGACCGGCGCTGCCATCCATGATCGGGACTTCCGGCGCGGACAGGTCGACATAGGCATTGTCGATGCCGAGGCCCGCCATTGCCGACAACAGATGCTCGACGGTCGATACGCGCACGTCGCCGCTGGCCAGCGTGGTGGACAAGCGGGTGTCACCCACGAACTCGCAACGGGACGGGATCGAAACCGGCTCCGGCAAGTCGGTACGGCGAAACACGATGCCGGAGTTGACCGCGGCGGGACGCAAGGTCATATAGACCTTTTCCCCCGTGTGCAGGCCGACGCCCGTCGCGCGGATCACGTTCTTGAGCGTGCGCTGCTTGATCATTTTTCGTTGGAATCCTGTTAGGACAACGCTAAAAACGGGCCGATCGTATCACGGTTGACCTGTCGAATAAAGTGGACTGGTGCGTTCAGTTACCCCCGCATCCATCGGGACGACACTGATTGATCGCTGCATCCCCACCCCGGCACGGCCTCCAGCCAATTCGGGCCATGTTGATTGGAGACAGCGTGCCGGCGGACAAGTTCCGCCGGATCGGCCTGATGCCCGCCACCCGCGTGTCCCGCAACGCCGGGGACGGGAGTCCGGCGGTACGGGACCGATGGTTGGGGCCAACCTTGACCGCTACGCTGGAGCGCAGCCTGCGACTCCCTTCGATGCTGCGACCAGCCGTGCGTGCCGATGCCAGGCGTCCAGCCGGCATCCACGCACGCGGCTTGCCATCAATCAATCTGCCTGCCTCCTCAAGAATGCGGGAATATCCAGGTAATCGGGCAAGCCAGCCCGGGCCGGTGCCGGATTGGCCTCGGCCGCAGGCGCAACCGCCGGTGCCGGGGCGCGCTGCGGAGCCCTGGCGGGCGCCGGTTGGCTGACATAGCCACCGACACCGTTGTCAGTGCCGGTCCGCAACACCCGTGGCGGCTGCGGCATCACCACTGTTTCCGGTTTCGCCACCGGCCGCAGTTGCGGCTTGACCGAGCGGTTGAGGCCGGTCGCGACCACCGTGACGCGGACGTCGTCGGAAAGGTCGGGATCCAGCGCCGTGCCAACCACCACGGTCGCGTCCTCGCTGGCGAAGTCGTGCACCACCCGGCCGATCTCGTCGAACTCGCGCATGGTCAGGTTCGGGCCGGCGGTGACGTTGACCAGGATGCCGCAGGCACCCGAGAGGTCGACGTTCTCCAGCAGCGGATTGTTGATCGCCGCCTCGGCCGCAGCCTGCGCACGGTCATCGCCGCTGGCAGTGCCAGTACCCATCATCGCCATGCCCATCTCGCTCATCACGGTGCGCACGTCGGCGAAATCGACGTTGATCAGGCCCGGACGAGTGATGAGATCGGCGATGCCCTGCACCGCGCCCTGCAGCACGTCATTCGCCGCCCGGAACGCATTCAGCAGCGTCACATCGCGGCCCAGCACGGTCAGCAGCTTCTCGTTCGGCACCGTGATCAGCGAATCGACCGATTGCTGCAGTTCCTCGATGCCTTTCAAGGCCACCTGCATGCGCCGGCGACCTTCAAACGGGAACGGCTTGGTCACCACCGCCACCGTAAGGATGCCCTTCTCCTTGGCCAGCTGCGCCACCACCGGCGCCGCGCCGGTGCCCGTGCCGCCGCCCATGCCACAGGTGATGAACACCATGTCGGCGCCTTCCAGCACCTCGACGATGCGATCGCGATCCTCAAGTGCGGCCTGCCGGCCGATCTCGGGGTTGGCGCCGGCACCGAGTCCCTTGGTCACCGTTTCGCCGAGTTGCAACGTGGTCTGCGCGCCGGAGCTTTTCAGCGCCTGCGAGTCGGTATTGGCGCAGACGAACTCCACGCCGTCGATAGACGAATTGACCATGTGGCTGACAGCATTGCCTCCGCCGCCGCCCACACCGATCACCTTGATCACCGCGCTGGGTGCCAGTTTTTCCACCAGTTCGAACATTGCCCGTCCTCCATGCTGCCTTGGTATTGCTGCCTTGGCATTGCTGCCGTGGATGATTCCCGCCGTTTCGGCGGGCTTGCCCCGGTTGGGGCGCAGATGGCGCCGCAGCACCATCGTGGCGGACTCCTTCCCGGAGCCCGCCGTGTCCTAGAAATTCCGTGTCAACCAGCCGCGGGCCTTGCCCATGAAGCCGGCCACGCTTTCGCCAACCGCGCCGCCCAGCGCGCGCCCACCGACACCGCCGCGCGAGCCTTGCAACAGCAGACCGACGCCGGCTGCATTCGCCGGCGTGGCGATCATTTCGGTCGCGCCGATCACGTGCTGCGGTACGCCGAGGCGCACCATCTTGTGGAAGACCTCTTCGGCCAGATACAGCGCGCCCTCGATGCGGGACGCACCGCCCGCCAGCACGACCCCCGCAGCCAGCAGGTTTTCATAGCCCGAGCGGCGCAATTCGTCCTGCACGATCTCGAAGATCTCCTCGTAGCGCGCCTGGATCGACTGCGCCAGCGCCTGCCGCTGCAGGCGCCGTGGCGGGCGATCGCCCACGCTCGGCACCTGGATGGTTTCCTCGCCGCGCGCCAGCTGCGCCAGCGCGCAGCCGTACTTCACCTTGATCTCTTCCGCGTTCGCGGTCGGTGTCTGCACGTATTGGGAAATGTCGGAGGTCACCTGGTCGCCGCCGAGCGGCAACGACTTGGTATAGCGGATCGCGCCCTGCGCATAGATCGCGATGTCGGTGGTGCCGGCGCCGATGTCGACCACGCACACGCCCAGCTCGCGCTCGTCCTCGGTCAACACGGCCTTGGCGGTGGCCACCGCGCCCGGCACCAGCTCATCGACGGCGAGGCCACAACGCTGGATGCATTTGGTGAGGTTTTGCACCGCCGAGGCGGCGCCGGTGACGAGATGCACACCCGCCTCCAGCCGCACGCCGCTCATCCCGATCGGGTGGCGGATGCCGTCCTGGCCGTCGATGCGGTATTCCTGTGGCTCCTTGTAGAGCACCTTGCGATCGGCCGGGATCGCGACCGCGCTGGCCGATTCCAGCACCTGCTCCAGGTCATCCGGCGCCACTTCGCGGTCACGGATCGGGGCCGCGCCATGCGAATTGTGGGTCTCGAGGTGACTGCCCGAGATCGTCGCGCACACCGAGCGGATGTCGCAGCCGGCCATTTGCTCGGCCTCTTCGACGGCGCGCCGGATCGAGTTCACGTTCGACTCGATTTCCACCACGACACCTTTCTTCATCCCGCGCGAGATGTGGCTGCCGAAGCCGATCACCTCGACCGGTTCACCGGGCAGGTATTCGCCGACGATCGCCATCACCTTGGAGGTGCCGATATCAAGGCCCACCACGAGGTGCTTGTTGCTCTTGCGACTCATGGGTCTAAACGTTTCGGTCAGCAGCATGGGAGCCACCATTGGTTGGGTTTGCATGGGAAACGGGCGTGGCCGCATCGGGCCAACGCACCGCGAAGCCGTTGCTGTAGCGCAAGTCGGCATAGGTGAATCCACCGTCGCGCCCGCGCATCAATATCGGCAGCGCCGCCGCGAAGCGCGCGAGCCGCCGGTCGGGCGCATCGCCGCCCACCACGACGTGTCCGCCATTGGAAAGCGTGAGCGACCAACTGCCTCGCGCCGACAGATCGACGCCGGTCACCTGCAGGCCGTACGGCGTGAAGTCCTGCTGCGCGGTGTGGAAGAACGCCATCACGTCGGCGGCGCGGCCATCGGGCGCGTTGAACTGCGGCAAGCCGTTGACGACGCCGGGGTCGGGCACCGTGAATACCCGCCCGTTGCGGCCGAGCAAGGCAGTGCTGCCCCAACGCGCAACCGGTTCGATTTCGTGGACGGTGATGTCCAGCGCATCCGGCCAGCGCTTGCTGACTTCGACCTGCCCCACCCACGGCAGCTTTGCCACCGCATCGCGCACCTTGTCGAGGTCGATCGCGAAGAATCCGGCACCCAGCGACGGCGTCACCGCGGCCCGCACCTGGTCGGAACTGACGTGCCGGAACGTCGCGTGCACCTGCAGTTGGCGCACCGGCCAGCGGTCCGAGGCGAACCAGCCTTGCATGACGCCCACCACCGGCAACGCAACCAGCACGATTGCGATCAACCAGGCGGCGAGGCGCAGGGAAGCGATGCCCTTCACGCGGCGCCTCCTGCTTCGCGGTCGAACGAAGTTGCCAGTACCCGCCAGCACAATTCGGCATAGTCGATGCCGGCTTGCGCCGCGGCTTTCGGCACCAATGAGTGCGAGGTCATGCCAGGCGCGGTGTTGACCTCCAGCAGCCAGTTGCGGCCCTGGCGATCGCGCATGACGTCGACGCGGCCCCAACCGGAGCAACCCAGCGCATCGAAGGCCCGCAATGCCAGCGAGCGCAAGCCCGCTTCCGCCTCGCCATCGAGGCCTGGGCAAATGTATTGCGTGTCTTCGGCGATGTACTTGGCGTTGTAGTCGTAGTACTCGCCCTTCGGCACGATGCGGATACTGGGCAGCACCTCGCGGCCAAGGATCGAGACGGTGAACTCGTCACCTTCGATCAGCTTTTCCATCAGCATGTCGCCGGGGTAGCGCTGCGCGAGCGTCACCGCATCATCGAGACCGGACGCGTCGAACACCCGCGACACGCCGACGCTGGAACCCTCGCTTGCGGGTTTCACGATCAACGGGAAGCCGACGTGGCGCGCCGCGGCATGCACGTCGCCGCCACGCGGCAGCGGCATGAACTTCGGCGTGGGCAAGTCCAGTGAACCCCAGACCCACTTGCTGCGCACCTTGTCCATCGACAGCGCCGAGCCGAGCACGCCGGAACCCGTGTACGGAATGTGCAGCGAATCCAGCGCGCCCTGCAGGACGCCGTCCTCGCCACCGCCGTGCTGGCCATGCAGGATGTTGAACACGCGCGCGAAGTGCCCGGCGCGCACCGCATCCAGCAAGGCCGGAATGCCATCGATCGCATGCGCGTCGACACCGCGGCCCTTCAGCGCATCCAGCACGCCCTGGCCGGAATGCAACGACACCTCGCGCTCGGCGGAACTTCCGCCCATGACCACCGCGACGCGGCCGAAGTCGCGCGGATCGGTGATGCGGTGGATGGCAGATTGATGCGTCATGCAGCGTTCTCCGATTTCAGATGCCCGCGACGAGCAAGTTCCACCGCCGCCGCACCGATGTCGCCGGCGCCGAGCAGCAGCACCAGGTCGCCATCGCGCAGCAGCGCCGGCAGCGCCTCGCGCAGATCGCGCGGATGTTCGACGAATACCGGATCGACCTTGCCGCGCGCACGCACCGCACGTGCCAGCGCGCGGCCATCGGCACCCGCGATCGGCGTCTCGCCGGCGGGATACACATCGGTCAAGACCAGCGCATCGGCCTCGCACAACACGCCTGCGAAGTCGTCCAGCAGGTCGCGGGTGCGGGTGTAGCGATGCGGCTGGAACACGATCACGAGGCGACGTTCCGGCCAACCCGCGCGCGCGGCCTGCATCACCGCGGCGATTTCGCGCGGATGGTGGCCGTAGTCATCGACCAGCAGCACCTTGCCCGAGTCGATCGGCAGCTCGCCGTTGACGTTGAAGCGCCGGCCCACGCCCTGGAAGCACTCCAGCGCGCGCGCGATCGCGAACGGCTCCACCCCGAGATGCCAGCCGAGCGTGGCCGCGGCCAGCGCGTTCAACACGTTGTGTCGGCCCGGCAGGTTGAGCGTCACCGGCAATGAAGGCTGGTTCGGCAAGGCGAGGTCGAAGTGCATGCGGGCACCGTCGGCGCGCAGGTTGGACCCGCGCACGTCGGCAGCCTGCTCGATGCCGTAGGTGAGGATTGAGCGTGGGGTTGCCTGCGCCAGCGCCGCCACCTCGGGATCGTCCACGCACAGCACCGCAAGTCCGTAGAACGGCAGCCGATGCAGGAAGTCCGCGAAAGCCTGCTTCAGCTCGGAAAAATCTTCGTGGTAGTGATCAAGGTGATCGGCATCGATGTTGGTGATGATGGAGGCCACGGGCGACAACTTCAGGAACGAGCCATCGGACTCGTCGGCCTCGGCCACGAGGTAGTTGCCGGCACCAAGGCGCGCATGCGCGCCAGCGGAAAGCAGTTGCCCGCCGATCACGAAGGTCGGGTCATAACCCGCCTCGGCCAGCACGCTGGCGACAAGGCTGGTCGTGGTGGTCTTGCCGTGGGTACCGGCCACCGCGATGCCGCGCCGGAAGCGCATCAGCTCGCCCAGCATCTCGGCGCGCGGCACCACCGGGATGCGGCGTTCCTGTGCAGCGACCAGCTCGGCGTTGTCGGACTTGATGGCACTTGAAACCACCACCGCATCGACGTTGGCGACGTGCTCGGCGGCGTGGCCGATCGCAACGTCAACGCCCATCGCCGCAAGCCGTTCGGTCACGGCCGATGCGGCGCGATCCGATCCGGACACGTCGTAGCCAAGCGTGTGCAATACCTCGGCGATGCCGCTCATGCCGGCGCCACCGATGCCGATGAAATGCACGCGCCGGAAGCCCTGCATGATGTCGCCGTGCGGTGGCAAGCGATGCGGCGTCATGCGGCCACCTCCAGGCAACGTTGCGCGATGGTGTCGGCGGCATCCGGCTTGGCCAGGGTGCGCGCAGCCCTGGCCATCGCCAGCCGCTTGTCGCCGTCGCGCAGCAGCTGTTCGAGCATTCCGGCGAAGCGCGAGGGTTCGAAGTCGCGGTCCTGCACCAACTCGGCCGCGCCAATCGCAACAAAGCCCTCGGCGTTTTTCGTCTGGTGATCGTCCACCGCGTACGGATACGGCAGCAGGATCGCGCCGAGGCCCGCGGCCGCCAGTTCCGCCAGCGTCAAGGCGCCGGCGCGACACACCACGAGGTCGGCCCACGCGTAGGCCGCCGGCATGTCGTCGAGGAACGGCTCGACCTGCGCGTCCACGTGCAGGCGGTTGTAGGCGGCGCGGGTCGTTTCGACATTCGCGTTGCCGCACTGGTGCAGCACTTCCGGACGGCGGTCGTCCGGGATCAGCGACAGTGCATTCGGCACGCCCTGGTTCAAGGTGCGCGCACCCAGGCTGCCGCCCAGCACCAGCAGGTGCGGCGCGCCGGTGCGGACGGCGAAGCGCGCCGACGGCGATGCCAATGCGGCAATCGCGGCACGCACCGGATTGCCGGTCCACTCGGCCTGCAGTGTCGGCGGGAAGGCGTCGACGAAGCCCGTCATCACCTTGCGCGCGCGCCTGGCGAGCACGCGGTTGGTGTATCCGGCAACGCGGTTCTGTTCGTGCACCAGCAGCGGCCTGCGTTGCAACCACGCGGCGATGCCACCGGGACCCGCGGCGTATCCGCCCAGCGACAACACGCAGCGCGGTTGCACCGCGCGCAGGACTTTCCACGCAGCGAACCCTGCACGCAGCAACATCCAGGGCGCCGCGAGGCGTTGCAGCAGGCTCTTGCCACGCAGGCCCGTTACCGGCACCGTCCGCAAGTCGATGTGGTGCTCAGGCACGATGCGGTTTTCCATGCCGCCGCGCGCACCCAACCACACCACCGGTACATCGCGCGCGCGCAAGGCCGCCGCCACCGCGAGGCCGGGGAAGATGTGGCCGCCGGTGCCGCCGGCCATGATCAGCACGGGTGCGGGCATGCCGGCGTTCATGCGTTCACCTCGCCAAGCACCGGCTCGACGCGCCGGCGCGCGGCCAGCGGCAAATCCGCGGAGGGCTGGTCGAGCGATACCGCCGCGCCTGCGACAGCCGCATCCGGGCGCCGCGTCGCCATCCGGCGTGCGTCTTCGGCGCGATGGATTTCATAGGCGGCGCGCACCAGCACGCCCAACATGACGCAGGTCATCAGCGTGCTCGACCCACCCGAACTGATCAGCGGCAGGGTCAAGCCCTTGGTCGGCAGCACGCCAAGATTCACGCCCACCGAGACCAGCGCCTGCAAGCCGATCATCAGCGAAATGCCGAAGGCCACGTAGCCCGCGCGCTGCTGGCCGACTTCGACGCCGCGCAGGCCGAGTTGCAGGCCGCGGCCCACCAGCAGCGCAAACAGCAGCAGCACGAAGAACACGCCCACGAAGCCCAACTCCTCGCCGATCACCGCGAGGATGAAGTCGGTGTGCGCTTCGGGCAGGTAAAAGAGCTTCTGCACGCTGCCGCCGAGACCCACGCCGAACCACTTGCCGCGACCGACCGCGATCAAGGCCTGGGTCAGCTGGAAGCCGTTGTCGAACGGATCCTTCCATGGATCGAGGAAGGAGGTGAGGCGGCGCACGCGATAGTCGGTGGACAGCGCCAGCCACGTGCCCAGCGGAATCGCGGGCAGACCCATGATCACCAGGTTGCGCATGCGCGCGCCGCCCAGCCACAGCATGCCGATCGTCACCGTGCCGATCAGCGCGGCCGAGCCGAAGTCCGGCTGCGCCAGCAACAGCACCGCCGTGAGACCCGCCACCGCCACCGGCTTCACGGCGCCGAGGAATTTCGTCTCCACACTTTCACGATGACGGACGAGGTAACTGGCGACGTACAGCACCACGGTCAGCTTGGCCAGTTCCACCGGCTGGAATCCGGAGATGCCAAGGTTGAGCCAGCGCCGCGCGCCATTGACGCGCATGCCGACGTGCGGCACGAATACCAGCAGCAACAGCATGAACGTACCCAGCATCAACCAGCCGGAATACTTTTCGAGGGTATCCAGCTCCATCCACAGCGCAATGCAGACGGCGCCTGTCCCACCGAGCAGCAGGAACAACAGGTGCCTTTCGAGATAGTGGAACTCGCCGATGTGCTGGCCGTCGGCGACCGCGATCGAGCTGGAGGCCACCATCACGATGCCGAACGCGACCAGCCCGACGATAGCCAGCAACAGCCACGGGTCGAAGCGGCCCTTGGGGCCGAGCTTGCGGACCGCTTGCGATTGGCCGAACCAGTTCGCCATCAGCGCACCTTCAACGTCGCCAGACCGACCAGCACCAGCACCACCGAGATGATCCAGAAGCGCACGATCACGCGCGGCTCGGGCCAGCCCTTCAACTCGAAGTGATGGTGGATCGGCGCCATCCGGAACACGCGCTTGCCGCGCAACTTGAAGCTGCCGACCTGCAGCATCACCGAGGCGGTTTCCACCACGAACAGGCCGCCCATCACCAGCAGGATGATTTCCTGGCGCACGATCACCGCCACGCAGCCGATCGCCGCGCCGATCGACAGCGCGCCCACATCGCCCATGAATACTTGCGCGGGATAGGTGTTGAACCACAAAAAGCCGAGTCCGGCACCGGTCAGGGCGCCGCAGAAAATGCTGAGTTCACCCGCGCCCGGAATCGAGGGAATGCCGAGGTAGGCCGAGAACACGGCGTTGCCGGCGAGGTACGCGAATGCGCCGAGCGCCGCCGTCACCAGCACCGCCGGCATGATCGCGAGACCGTCGAGGCCATCGGTCAGGTTGACCGCGTTCGAGAACCCGACGATCCACAGATACGCCACCACGATGAAGCCGGCCCCGAGCGGAATCGCCACGTGCTTGAACAGTGGCACGTACAGCGCGGTCGCGGCCGGCACGTTGGCCGTATGGAACAGGAACCACGCCGCCACCAGGCCAACCACCGACTGCGCAAGGTACTTCCAGCGCGCCGGCAGGCCGTGCGGATCCTTCAGCACCAGCTTGCGGTAGTCGTCGTAGAAGCCAATCACGCCGTACGCAAGGGTCACCAGCAGCACCACCCACAGGTAGCGGTTGTGCAGGTCGCCCCACAGCAAGGTGGCGATCACGACCGCGGCGATGATCAGGGCACCGCCCATGGTCGGCGTACCGGCCTTGGACAGATGCGTCTTGGGGCCGTCATCGCGCACCACCTGCCCGGCCTTGAGTGCAGTAAGGCGGCGGATCATCGCTGGCCCGCAGAACAACGACACGCCCAGCCCCGTCAGCGCCGCCATGATGGTGCGGAACGTGATGTAGTCGAACAGCCGGAACGCGCCGTAGTGGCGTTCGAGCCAGTGGGCCAGTTCAAACAGCATCACGCCCCCCTTTGCCTTCACCGCGCAGCGCCGCAGCGACGTTTTCCATGTGCGACGAGTGCGAGCCCTTGACCAGCAGCGTCACGCCGGGATGCAGATCGCGCAGCAAGGCTTCGATCAAGGCCGCTTGCCCGGCAAACACCTGCGCCGAATCACCGAATGCACGCGCGGCTTCGGCGGCCTTGGTACCCACCACGTAGATCCGCTCGATGCCCTGTTCGCGCGCGGCCTGACCGATGCCGGCGTGCAGCGCGGCGGTGTCGGCACCCAGTTCGGCCATGTCGCCCAGCACCAGCCAGCGCTCGCCGGATTGCAACGCCAGCGTCGCCACGGCGGCCAAAGCGGAACCGGGATTGGCGTTGTAACTGTCGTCGAGCAAGACCCAGCCCGCGGGCGCCACGTAGCGCAACAACCGGCCCGTGACCGCCTCGGCGCCCCGCAAGCCGGCCACGATGTCGTCGAGACCCAAACCCGCCGCATGCGCCAACGCCGCGGTCGCCAACGCATTGGCGACATTGTGGCGACCGGGCAGCGGCAGGTGCACGCTTGCACGGCCGGCGGGTGTGTGCAGATCGAACTCGCTGGCATCGGCGTGCAGGCGCACGCTCGTCGCGGTCACGTCAGCCGCCGAGTCCAGCCCGAACCTCAGGATCCGGCGCGCGCCCGCAAGCCCCGTGAAGTAATTCGCGAACGCATCATCAGCGTTGATCACTGCGATGCCATCCGGCGGCAGCGCCTGGTACATCGCGCCCTTGGTTTCGGCAATGCCTTCCAGCGTATGCATGCGTTCGAGATGCGCCGGCCCGATGTTGTTGACGAGGCCAATGCGCGGGCGCGCGATCGCCGCGAGATAGGCAATGTCGCCGGGTTTGCCGGCACCCATTTCGAGTACGGCGTATTCGGTGTCCTCGGGCATGGCCAGCAGGGTCAGCGGCAGGCCGATCTCGTTGTTGAAGCTGCCGGGGTTGCTGTGGGTGGCGCCGGCCCGCGCGAAGATGCCCGCGGCCAGCGTCTTCACCGAGGTCTTGCCGTTGGAACCAGTGATGCCGATGACCGTGACATCGCGTTGCGCGCGCACCGCGCTGGCGAGGTCGCCGAGCGCATGCAGGGTGTCGGCCACCACGATCTGCGGCAGCGTCGTGGCGACCGGCCGCGCGACGATGACACCGGCCGCACCACGCGCCTCGACATCGGCAACGTGATCGTGGCCGTCGTGGAATTCGCCCTTCAATGCGATGAACAGGTCACCTGCCTGCAGCGTGCGCGAATCGGTGGACACGCCGTGCACCGGCGCATCCGCACCGCTGAGGGTGCCGCGCGTCCACACCGCGATGTCCCGCAGGCTCAGCCTCAGCATGGGCGCCTCCCCAACGCGGCACGCGCCACCTTGAAGTCATCGAACGGACGCTTCACGCCCGCGCTTTCCTGGTAGGTCTCGTGGCCCTTGCCCGCGATCAACACCACGTCACCCGCACGCGCACACTCGATCGCCATGCCGATGGCCGCGGCGCGATCGCGTTCGACGAGCGCCCGGCCGGGCTCGCGCAAGCCCGCCATGATCTGCGCGACGATGGCATTGCCATCTTCGCCGCGCGGATTGTCGTCGGTGACGATCACGCTGTCGGCGAGGCGCTCGGCGAGCGCGCCCATCAGCGGGCGTTTGCCGGTATCACGTTCGCCGCCGCAACCGAACACGCAAATCAGGCTGCCGTCGCAATGGTCACGCAAGGTGACGAGCACCTGCTCCAGCGCATCGGGCTTGTGCGAGTAATCCACCACCACCAGCGGCAGCGCACCACCGCCGAGGCGATTCATGCGACCGGCCACCGGCTGCAGGGCTTCCAGCGCCGTCGTGATCTGCGTGAACGGCACGTCCAGCGCACCCAGCACCCCGGCCACCGCGAGCAGGTTGGCAACATTGAAGCGCCCGAGCAGCGGGCTGTGCACGTTCGCGCTGCCCCACGGCGTCGCGAGCTCGAAGTCGATGCCATCGGAGTGCGTGTGCACGCCGTGCGCGCGCACCTCGGCGTCGGAGGCTTCGATGGCACAGCGCAAGACGCGGACGCCGTCGGCGACACGCGTGGCCAGCTTGCGCCCGAAGGCGTCGTCGATGTTGACCACCGCCGCGCGCAGGCCCGGCCACGCGAACAACTTCGCCTTGGCCGCGCCGTAGGCTTCCATCGTGCCGTGATAGTCGAGGTGATCGCGGGTGAGATTGGTGAACACCGCGACGTCGAAGTGCACGCCATCGACGCGCTGCTGGTCAAGCGCGTGCGAGGACACCTCCATCGCCACGTGGGTGGCACCGGCCGCGCGGAATTCCGCCATCAGCCCATGCACGCGGAGCACGTCCGGCGTGGTGCGCTCGCCCGCATGCAGCGCGCCATGCAAGCCTGCGCCCAAGGTACCGATGGTTGCCGTGCGCCGGCCGAGATGCGTGAACGCTTGTGCCAGCAATTGCACCACCGAGGTCTTGCCACTGGTGCCGGTGACGCCGACGACTTCCAGCGCCGCGGAAGGGTCGCCGTAAAAACGCGCGGCGATCGCACCGAGGTGGGCGCGCAGGCTGTCGATCCAGATTACGGGACCCGGTCCTTCAGCGGTCCCCGGATCCCGGGTCCCGGGTCCCGAACTCTCGGCAAGCACGACCACCGCACCCTGCGAAACGGCCATCGGCGCAAACTCGATACCGTGATGTTGCGCCCCGGCCAACGCGACAAAGGCGTCGCCCGCGCGCACCGCGCGCGAATCCTGGGTCAATCCGGTGACGCAGATGTCGCCACGCGCGGGCGTGGCGAGATCGCGCAACAATTCGTCGAGGCGCATGGCCGTCATGGCGTCGCCCCCTGTTTGGCGGGCGCGACCGCAACCTCGGGCTTGGGCACGGGTGCTGGCGTGACGGGCCCGCCTGCATACCACTGCTGCACGTTGTCGGGCGGCACGTCGAGCAGGCGCAGCGCACCGGTCATCACGTCGCGGAACACGGGTGCCGACACCAGTCCGCCAAAATATTCGCCGCCGTGGCCGCCGGCGTCGCGGATGATCACGACGCCGACCAGGCGCGGATCGCTGGCGGGCACGATGCCGCAGAACAGCGCTGCGTAGCGGTTGCTCGAATAGCCACCGGCGACCGCAAGATGCGCGGTGCCGGTCTTGCCGGCCACGGTGTAGTCGGCGATCGCTGCCTGCGGCGCGGTGGCCGGTGGCGCGCCCACGACGGTGCGCAGCATCGCCATCATCTCGCTGGCGATGTTGACGGGCTCGACCCGCACACCG
The DNA here is from genome assembly GCA_035688305.1 of Rhodanobacteraceae bacterium. Classification (GTDB taxonomy): domain Bacteria; phylum Pseudomonadota; class Gammaproteobacteria; order Xanthomonadales; family Rhodanobacteraceae; genus 66-474. The sequence continues at coordinate 9,125 of DASSNC010000102.1, read as the reverse complement.
GGGTTGTCGGCGCCCTTGATGAAGGTCGGCGTGTGCCGCATGCCGCCATCGGCGATGGCGGCGTAGGCCTGCGCCAGTTGCAACGCGGTGACGTTGATGCCATAGCCGAACGCGATCGTGGCCTTGACGAAATCGCCCCAGGTGCGTGGTGCCGGGATGTAACCACTGACTTCGCCCGGGAAGCCGCTGCCGGTGCTCTGGCCGAAGCCGAACTGGTGCAACACCTTGGCCATTTGCTGCGCGGTCAGCGTCAGCGAAATCTTCGACGCGCCGACGTTGCTGGAATACGTGATGACGTGGCTGACGTCGATGCGGCCGTTGTTGCGGTCGTCGCGGATCAGGTGCCCGTCAAGCGTGAAAGTGCCGGGGCTGGTGTCGATCATCGTGGACGGCGTCCACTCACCCGACTCAAGTGCGGTGGTGACCGTGAACGGCTTCATCGTCGAGCCGGGCTCGGTGACATCCGTGACCGCGCGATTGCGGCGCTGCGCCGGATCGCTGCTGTCGAGATCGTTCGGGTTGTAGGACGGCACGTTGACCATCGCCAGGATTTCGCCATTGCGCGGATCGAGGATCACCATCGACCCTGAGGCCGCGTGGCGCTTCGCGACGGCGTCGGACAACGCGCTGTAGGCGAGGTACTGGATGCGACTGTCGATGCTGAGTGTCAGGTCATGCCCCGGCGTCGGTGCACGGATCTGTTCGACGTTCTCGACGGTATGGCCGAGGCGGTCGCGCATCACGCGCTTCTCGCCGGGCTTGCCGGCCAGCCAGCCGTCGTAGGCCAGTTCCAGCCCTTCCTGCCCGTGATCGTCGATGTTGGTGAAGCCGAGCACGTGCGCGGTGGCGGCGCCATCGGGGTAGAAGCGCTTGTACTCACGCTCGCTGTTGACGCCGGGGATATCCAGCGCCAGCACCGCCTTGGCGGCGTCGGGCGGCATCAGGCGGCGCAGGTAAACAAAGTCACGATCGTTGCGCTGCTCAAGCTTGCGGTTCAGGTCGACGGCGTTGACGCCCAATGCCTTGGCCAACTCGCCGATCCGGTCGGCGTGCTGCAGCAGTTCCTTCGGATTGGCCCACAGCGACAGCATCGGCGTCGAGACCGCCAGCGGCACGCCGTTGCGGTCGTAGATGGTGCCGCGCGACACCGGCACTTCGACTTCGCGCAGGAAGCGCGCGTCACCCTGTTGCTGCAGGAATTTCTGGTGCACCACTTGCAAGTCGATGGCCCGTGCGACCAATCCGCATGCAGCCACGCCGAGCACACCGAACACCAGCGCAATGCGCTTGCGCGTGTCCGGCCGGCGGCGGCGCGGCGGATGGGCGGTGGTTTCGGCTGGCCGGCGCGGGTTCATTCGCGGATCATCTCCACGCTCGCGGCCGGCGGACTGATCATGCCGAGCTTTCCACGCGCGATCGCCTCGATCCGCGCGGGGCTGGCCCAGGTCGCCTGCTCCAGTTCCAGCCGACCGAATTCGACGTTCAGGGCGTCGCGCTGGTTCTGCAATTTCGTCAGCTGCACGAAGGCCGCGCGATCCTGATGCCGCGCCCACACCACGGCGATACCGCTGGCGACCACCGCCAGCAGCAGCACAGCCACCGCGAGCACGCCGATCGCCTTCATGCCGGCACCTCCGGCGCGCGCTTTTCCGCGATCCGCAGCACTGCCGAGCGGGCACGCGGATTGCGCGCGAGTTCTGCGTCATCGGGTTTCTGCGCGTGGCCGATTGCACGCAACGGCGGCAGCGCGGCAGCCGGTTGCGGCAAACCACGCGGCACGCGCACGCGCCCCGCATCACCGCGGATGAACCGTTTGACGATGCGGTCTTCCAGCGAATGGAAACTGATGACGGCGAGCCGGCCGCCCGGATTCAACGCGGCGGTGGCGACGGGCAACACGCGTTCGAGCGAGCCAAGCTCGTCATTGACGTGCAGGCGCAAGGCCTGGAACGTGCGCGTGGCCGGATGCTTGTTGCGCTCGCGCCGGCCGAGCGTGCGCTCGACCAGTTCGGCCAATGCAAGCGTGGTGGTTATCGGCGCTTCGCTGCGGCGCGCGACGATGGCACGCGCGATGCGCCGGCTCATGCGTTCTTCACCGTAGCGCCAGAGCACGTCGGCGATGTCGCGTTCGTCCGCCTGCGCAAGAAATTCCGCCGCGCCGAATCCGGCCGTCGGATCCATGCGCATGTCGAGCGGCGCGTCGGACTGGAAGGAAAAACCGCGCGCGGCATCATCGAGTTGCGGCGAGGACACGCCAAGATCGAGCAGGATGCCGTCCAGGCCTGCGCGCACTTCGTCCCAGTCACCAAGCGCCGAGAAATTTGCATGCCGGACCAGGACGCGCGCGTCGGCACCGAATTCGCTCTGCGCGTGGGCGATCGCCGCGGGATCGCGATCCATCAGCAGCAGCCGCCCATCCGGCCCGAGCTGCGCCAGGATGGCCCGCGCATGGCCGCCGCGCCCGAAGGTGCCATCGAGATAGCGCCCGTCGGCGCGCACGGCGAGGCCGGCCAGCACCGCATCGCGCAACACCGGGATGTGCTGAAGCACGCGCCCATCCGTCATCGTTCGCGTTCCGTCCATCTGGCGCATCCGCCGCATCCGCCGCATCCGCCGCATCCGCCATATCCGCGCACGCCGCGTGCGCCACCCGTTCCCGTTTGACATCCGGCCCGGCACCGTTGGCCGTTGGCCGAATGCGCGCGTCACAATCTCAATCCCGCCATTTCCTCACTGACATCCTCCTCGCCGATCGTCTGCTGGATCTTGGCGAGATGCGCCTCTTCGCTCCACAGCTCGAACTTGTTGCCCATTCCGAGCAGCACGGCTTTCTTTCCGATGCCGGATGTCGTGCGCTGGCTGGCCGGCAACAACACGCGCGCCGCACCATCCAGTTCGACTTGCGTCGCGGCGCCGACCAGTTTCAATTGCAGGTCGCGGTGCACGCGCTTGACCGTGGACAACGCGTTCACCTGATCGCGCACGCGCTCCCACTCGGGCTGCGGAAACACCCACAGGCAACCGTGCTCGAACGGGTTGTAGGCAATCACGAGGTGGTTGTTGCAGACGCGCGCAATCAACTCGCGGTAGGCGGTGGGAATCGCCAGCCGACCCTTTTCATCCACACTGATTGCGGTCTCGCCCTGAAACATGAGCCAAGGATTCCCACGTATTCCCACAAATTCACACGTGTGCCCACCTTAGTCGCAGGGTTTGAGACTGTCAAGGAATTTTTGCTTGTATTTCAATGGGAAAGGAGAATTTCTGACCAAATTTCAGGTCGCTTGTGAGCTACCTGCGCAAGGTCATTGAACGCAAAGGAATTCATTGACCCGGGAATGGCGCGAATGAGACCGGTCGCACGCTTTTTGCGCGATTTTCCCGATGCCGGATTCAGATCCAGGTCAGTTTCGCGGCAGTCATGCCCGGACACGCGAAAAGTGGCTGCTGGACGGATTGCGATGCGCAAGCGGTCGGCCCTTCCGGGCCTCCTACACGGCGAGGATTGCGGTCGACGGATGCCCGCCGCGCAACGTGCGGCGCGAATGCTTCGCTCGAAGCAGCTTTTGTGGAAAGTCACGCCATGGATGGCCGAGGTGGTGCCATGTGACGCAGCCACGGCAACCCGGCGATCTGATGCGTGTTCCGTCCGAAGCGGCTTTTGTGAAAAGTCAGGCCATGGATGGCCGAGGTGGTGCTATGTCGAGCGAAAGTCGACCTGCTACCTCACTCTATGGTCGTGCCGCGATCATGGACGATCGCAAAAACAAAAAAAACGGAGTCGGCCTGTAAGCCGGGTCCTGTGCGCCTCGCGGCGTGACAGTCATTCCTCTAGGCATGGCGTCGCCGCCATGCTCAAGCAACCAACCCGGGAGCGGCTCGGGCCAAGCCATTGCTCCCCTATTTGGTCTTGCTCCAGGTGGGGTTTGCCGTGCCGGTCGGTTGCCCGACTCGCGGTGCGCTCTTACCGCACCGTTTCACCCTTGCCTGATCCGCTCGCGCACGAAGCGCGCGCGGCCATCGGCGGTCTGCTCTCTGTTGCACTGTCCGTCGGCTCGCGCCGCCCAGGCGTTACCTGGCACCTTGCCCTGTGGAGCCCGGACTTTCCTCGGCGTTCTTGCGAACGACGCGACTGTCCGGCCGACTCCGCAACCAATTGTACCGGGACGGCGGCCCAGATACCGCGCCTACGCGCTTTCGGGATCCCCGTCCTGGGGCGCACGTTCAGGTGGTCCATACAGCGCCTTGCGCGGCGCGCCACTGATCGCCGCGGCGAGTTTCGCGGCGCGCGCGGGCGGCAACTCCTCGCGCAACAGCGCGAACACGCGGCGGCCTTCCACGAGTTTGGCGTCGGCATCCTCGCCGCAACCGGCGATCACCAGCACGAACTCGCCGAGGCGTTGTTCGGCATCTGCCGCGACCCGCGCGGCGATGTCACCGAGCGTGGCGCCGAGATGGGTTTCGTGCAACTTGGTGAGTTCGCGCAACAACGCGGCTTCGCGTTCGGCCCCGAACGCCGCGACCAGATCGGCGCAACACTCCACGATGCGATGCGACGACTCGTAGACCACCATGCTGCGCGACTCGGCCGCCAACTCGCGCAGGCGCGCGCGTCGCGCGGAAGATTTTGCCGGCAGGAAGCCTTCGAACACGAAGCGGTCACTCGGCAATCCGGCCACCGACAGCGCCGCGATGGCGGCGCTCGGCCCCGGCACCGGCGACACCTTGATGCCGGCGGCACGCGCGGCCCGCACCAGGCGAAAGCCCGGATCGCTCACCAGCGGCGTGCCGGCATCGGAAATCAGCGCGACGTCATCACCGGCGCGCAAGCGCTCGAGCAGCGGCGCCAAGGCAGTGTCCTCGTTATGTTCGTGCAGCGCGCTCAGCGGCGTCCCGATGCCGAAGTGCTGCAGCATCGGCCGACTGTGACGGGTGTCTTCGGCGGCAACCACGTTCGCGTCGCGCAGCACCTGCTGCGCGCGTGGCGACAGGTCGCCAAGATTGCCGATAGGCGTGGCGACGATCCACAGGGTTCCGGCTTGGGTCGTGCTCACGCGGCGACTCCTGACGTCTTGGCTCGATCCGCTATCATCGCCGAAATGCCCGTGCACGGACACGGACGGAGTATGTATGCCGAGGATGCGGTCGTTCACCCAAGTCGCCATGTTTTCCGCGTTGCTGTTGCTGCTGGGCGGCTGCGCCGCACTTGCCCCGCGCCCGCAGCCGCTCGCACCGCAAGCGCAGGCGGGCGTTGACCACGCCGAATCGCTGTACCGGTCAGGCGATTTCCGCGGCGCAGCCAGCGCGTATCTGGCGCTGGCGAATGCGCATCCGGCCGTGCGCGATCACGCACTGCTCGGTGCGGCGGCCAGCGATCGTGCGCTGGGCCAGTTCGGCCAGACCGCGGCCCTGCTGCAACAGGTGGATCGCCAGCGCCTCGACCACAACGACGACGCCCGCTATCGCGTGCTGTCGGCGGAAGTTGCCTTGCATCGCGGCCAGCCTGCGGTCGCCTTGCAATGGTTGGCGCACCTGCCCTCGCCGCTACCCGCAGACCTGCAGCGCCACGCACTCGATGTCGAAGCGCGCGCGCAGTTGTCGAGCAACAACCGGCTCGCCGCCGCACGCGCGCTCGTGCAGCGCCTGCCGCTGTTGGCGCCCGCCGCCGTGCCGACCGACCAGCAACGCATCGTCGCGATCCTGGCGGGGATGGGCAAGGCCCGGCTGACACCGCTGTTTGATTCACTCGCCGACGATGATCCGGTCAAGCCATTCGTCCGGCAGGCGCTCGCGCAGTCAGGCGCGGGCATGCCGCGGGTGCTGCCGCAATTGAACCAGCCAGTCGGCACGCTCGGCGCGGGCGCACAGGCACCCATCGGCTACGTGATGCCAGCACGGGTCGCGCTGCTGCTGCCGGCCACCGGGCCGGTCGCAGTCGCCGGTGCGGCGGTTCGCGACGGCTTCTTCACGGCGTACTTCCACGCGCCAGCCGACCAGCTTCCGCGTCCATCGGTGCGCGTGTACGACACCGGCGGAACGCCGGATGGCGCATTGGCGGCTTATCGGCAAGCTGTTACCGATGGTGCAACGCTGGTCGTCGGTCCGCTCGGCCGCGCGGGTGTCGGCTCGGTGTTTTCGCAGCCATCGCTGCCGGTACCGGTGTTGGCGCTCAATCATCCGCAGGGCGATGCGCCCGCACCGGTCGGCAGCGCCGAGTTCGCGCTGCTGCCGGAAGCCGAGGGCGCCCAGCTTGCGGCGCACATGGTGCAGCAGGGCCTGCACGCCGCAATCGTGTTCCGCGAAGACAGTCCCACCGCCACCCGCACCTTCAATGCCTTCAAGGCCCAGTTCACCAGCCTTGGCGGCCAGATTGCCAACGACATCGTGTTGCCGCCGGGCGCCGTGGACTTCGCCAGCCAGATCCAGGCGGCGCTCGCCGGCTCGGGTTCCGATACGGGCGTCGTCGTGCTGCTGCGGCCACTGCAGGCACGCCTGCTTTTGCCGCAACTCAAGCTGGCGCGCTCGACGCTGCCGGTTCTGGCGACCTCGATGGTGTATTCGGGAACGCCGAATGCAGTGGCGGACGGCGACCTCGACGGCGTGCAGTTCTGTGACGAACCGTGGCTGTACGACGCCCAGGCCGGGCTGCCGGACCCGGTGACGATGGCGTCGTTGCTGCAGACCGCAAGTGGCCCCGCCGCGCGATTGTTCGCCTTCGGCATGGATGCCTACGACCTTGTTCCTTACCTCGGCTGGCTGCGCACGCACCCGGGCAGCTATCTGCAGGGCGCCACCGGGCAACTGACCATGGATGCCTCCGGCGAAGTGCTGCGTGAACCGATCTGGCTGCAATTCCAGGGCGGCATCGCACGGCCGGTCGCGGCCGGCCTCGAAGACGTGCCCCCCGCACCGGCAACATCCAGCGGCCCATGACGGCAGCCGCAACCGGCGCGCACTTCGAGCAGGCGGCCCTGGAACGGCTGGAACAAGCCGGCCTGAAACAGGTCGAACGCAACTGGCGATCCCGTTTCGGTGAACTGGACCTGGTGATGCGCGAAGGTGACACGCTGGTGTTCGTGGAAGTGCGCTACCGGCGCCACGCGGAATTCGGCGGTGGCGCGGCGTCCGTGGGCCCGGCCAAGCGCGAGAAACTCACCCGCGCCGCGCAGGGATTCCTGCAGGCCCACCCGAAGCTTGCAAGGTTGCCGTGCAGGTTCGATGTGGTAGCGTTCGACGGCATCGCGAATGCACCAAGTTGCGATTGGCAGCGTGGCGCGTTCGAAGTTCAATGACCCATTCGAGGCACTCCATGCGCAAGTCGATTCCCCTGATCGCCATCACCCTGCTGCTGTGCGCGCTGGCCGCGTGCAGCACCGTTTCGCCACGCCGCGGATTCAACCGCGCGATGATCGATCGAAACATCCAGATCACCGCACAACATGCACTCGATACCGACCCGCAGCTGCACGGGCGCGTCCACATCGGCACCACCGTCTACAACGGTGTGCTGCTGCTGATCGGCGAAGCCATGACCGAGGCCGACAAGGCCCGCGCCGAAGCCGACGTCACCGGCTACCAGAGCGTGCGCAAGATCGTGAACCTGGTCGATGTGATGCCACCGGTGTCGGCACCGCGCAATGCGCTGGACGCCGCGTTGACAGCCAGCGTCAAGACGGCACTGCTGGGCGTGAACCTGCCGAATTTCGATCCCGGCCGCGTGAAAGTCAGCACCGCGCACGGCAACGTCTACCTGATGGGCCTGCTGAGCCGCGCGGAAGCAGCAGCGGTCACCGACCAAGTCAGCCGTGTCGCCGGCGTGCAAAAAGTGGTGCCGGTGTTCGAATACACGGATTGACCCAGGCACTCGCTGAAGGTTTGGCGCGCGCAACGAACTTCACAAGAACTCGCGCAGGGTTTGCCGCGCCCAGTGTCAGCGGGTAACCGATTCACGGCCTCGGTGGGAGATCCCGCCGTGCGCCTATGCGCACCGCAGATTGGCGGGACGAGACATGGCGCCTCGGATTCGTTGATATGCGCGGCAGCTTACGGACGGCGACGCTGCTACCGCAATCTTGGAACCCTCTGACCTACCTGGGGATTCCTGCATTTGACAGGCCACACCGGCCGCATGAACATGCCTTGCACATCCCTGAAACAGGGGTCTGCTTTGCGTCAGGTCGCAAATTCAACCGTCGCAAATTCAACCACGGAGGTTCAATTAATGCGCTATGTAAAACTGATCGTTGGAATACTCTTGGTTGCCAAGGGTGTCACCGATTGCATTCGTCTTCCGGCCGCACTCGCTGCAGCGGACACCCACGGTGCGCCGCTAGCCGGACATGCAAGCTCTGGCTTCTTCGCCGGTGAGACCGCAGGGCGTGCGCTCGGGGCGCAGGCAGGGCTTGTCGTTGGTGCCGTGGTTGTTCTCATCGGTGGCGTGCTGCTTGTTGCTGCTGCGTGGCGCGGGCGGCAGGGGACTGTAGCAAGCAGTGTTGCGTCCTAAGAGTTCGGTCAACCGGGCGCCAACCCGATGCGCCGATTGCGCCGGTTACCTCGGGCGTGAGGCGCTTGAAGATGACCACTATGCCCATTGAAACCTCATTGAGCATCAGTCAGCACATCGTGCAGGTGTGCCTCTTTTTGGTCGCTGCAATCGCCATCTTCGGCGGCTCGCTGCAGTTCTATCTCGGGCAACCAGTCACCTCGCCGCGCCTGGACAATGTTCACAGATTCATGGCTGGCGTTTATCTTTCAACTGGTCTCATCTGCTTGTGGGCCGGCTTCACCGTCCGTCAGCAAGGTTTTCTTGTCTATCTGCTGGCTTTCGGCGTTCTACTCGCAGGCCTTGGGCGCTTGGTCTCCATGTCAAAGGTTGGTTTGCCCGAACCAAGAGCTGTCTGGCTTGGCTACCTCATTCCTGAATTGGTGCTCCCCTTCGTTTTGGCTGGTGCACACTTCGCAAGCACATGAGTTCAACACATCAGTGGTGACCTGCTCCCCGCCAGCCGTACCAGCCGATAGTAGGTAAAGTCCGTTCAACAAGCGAGGACGGACATGCGCAAGAGCAGATTCACGACTGAGCAGATCATCGGATTCATCAAACAGGTCGAGGCGGGGATGGCGGT
>DASSNC010000091.1:0-11324 GCA_035688305.1 Rhodanobacteraceae bacterium | reverse complement strand
CGCTCGCCAGCCTCCAGTTGGTCGGCATCGGCACCCGGGTCCGCGAAAACCAGCACGAATTTGTTGCCCCCCATCCGGCACAGCAACTCCGGATCGTCCACAAGCTCGGCGAGGCGCTCGCCGATGGCCCGCAGCAGTTGGTCGCCCACCTGGAAATTGGTCAATTCGTTGGCCACACCGAGTCGATCAATGCCCATGTAGACCACGATCACCCGCGAGCAGGCCTCCACGGCGCGCGACAGTTGCAGCGCAAGCCTCGCTTCCAGCACATGGGCACGCACCAGCCCCGTCAGGGGATCACGGTTGGCCAGGAAATCGCGGTTCTCGCGCAGGCGGACGTAATCGGTGATGTCGTGCAGCGTGCAATAGGCGTGCGTGGTGGTACCGTCATCGTTCGGCATCGGCCGCACCTCCAACCGGCACCAGAACGAATCCGCACGCCCGGCGCGGCACTGCAGGATGGCCTGGCCGGCCACACCGAAATCGATGTTCGCATCGCTCGGCGCCACACCCAGCGCTGCCAGGATCGGGCGCCCACACAGATCGTTCCGGTCGAGCGCCAACAGCGCTTCCAACGCTGCATTCGCCCGCACGATCGGATGACCGTCGGTCAATTCAAGCACCAGGCCGGGATTGGACGTCACCTCGAAACTGCGGACGATCCATTTGTCGGATTCTCGAAGGTTCACGACCGACTCCCTGATTGGTGATCGCGGCGGGAGCGACCGGCGCCGCCCGGGCGGTACTTCTGTGCAGCGCGACGCGGGATCAGACACCCGTCCGGCTGGCCAGACCGGCCAGCTGGCCCGGGATCCGCGAAGGTTTGACGCTCCCCAAACCGTCTTGTTCCAGGCCGGATACCGGCCCACCGGCAGCACCGGATCTCCGGATCAACCCGCCAACCAGGTCCATCGTGGCATCGCCGCGGGTGGCGCCTTGCCCGCCCACCATCCCTTGCAGCGCATCGAGCAACGACATGGCCTACTCCCTGATACTCGCGTCCCGGCCGGCAAACGATAGCACCAAGTCATTGGTGACGTGGCCGCTACAATGGCGGCAATGGAAGTTTCGTATCTGCTGGACCCGCTCAATAGCGCGCAACGCGACGCCGTCGCCGCCCCATCCGGCCATTACCTCGTGCTGGCCGGCGCGGGATCGGGCAAGACCCGCGTGCTCACGCACCGCATCGGCTGGCTGATCGAGGCCGAGGGCGCCCCGCCGTGGTCGATCCTCGCGGTTACCTTCACCAACAAGGCCGCAGGCGAGATGCGCGCGCGCCTCGCCAAGCTGTTGCCGCACGGCATGCGCGGACTCACCGTGGGCACCTTCCACGGCATTGCGCATCGGCTGCTGCGCCAGCACTGGCAGGAAGCACATCTGCCGGAAACCTTCCAGATCCTCGATTCCGATGACCAGCAGCGGCTGGTGAAACGCGTGGTCGCGGGCCTCGGCATCGACGATGCGAAATTCCCGCCGCGGCAAGCCTGCTGGCAGATCAACGCGTGGAAGGACGAGGGCAAGCGTCCGGACGGCATCGAACCGGGCGAACACCCCGTCGCGCGTACCTATCTCAACATCTACGAAGCCTACGAGCAGGCCTGCCGGCGTGCCGGATTGGTCGACTTCGCCGAACTGCTGTTGCGTGCGCACGAGCTGGTACGCGACAACGATGCATTGCGCACGCACTACCAGGAGCGCTGGCGGCACCTGTTGATCGACGAATTCCAGGACACCAACGCGTTGCAATACGCGTGGATCCGCCTGCTCGCCGGCAACACCGGAACAGTCTTCGCGGTAGGCGACGACGACCAGTCGATCTACGGTTGGCGCGGCGCGAAAGTCGAGAACATGCGCGCCTTCCTGCGCGATTTCCCGGATGCAAAAACCCTGCGGCTGGAGCAGAACTACCGTTCCACCGCGACCATCCTGGAAGCCGCCAACGCGGTGATCGCGCAGAACCCTTCGCGGCTTGGCAAGAAGCTCTGGACCGCCGGCGACAAGGGCGAGGCGATCGCGCTGTACGCGGCCTACAACGAGCAGGACGAAGCCCGCTTCGTGATCGAACGCATCCGCGAATACCGCGATGGCGGCGGTCACGCCTGCGATGTCGCGGTGCTGTATCGCTCCAACGCGCAATCGCGCAACTTCGAGGAACAACTGCACCAGCACGACATTCCCTACCGCGTCTATGGCGGCCAGCGCTACTTCGAGCGTGCCGAGGTGAAGGACGCACTGGCCTACCTGCGGCTTGCGGCCAATCGCGGGGATGACGCCTCGTTCGAACGCGCGCTGGCCACCCCGCCGCATGGCGTTGGCGAGCGCACGGTCGAAGCTTTGCGGCAGCGCGCGCGCGGCGACGATCTGCCGATGTGGGACGCAGCGTTGGCGGAACTCGCGGGCAGCGGACTGACCACGCGTGCAAAGAACGCGCTGCGTGGTTTCATGACGCAAATCGATGCACTGGCCCAGGGCGCGAACGACCTCACGCTGGCCGAACAGGTCGAACGCGCGATCATCGAAACCGGGCTGCGCGACTACTACGAACGCGACAGCCGCGGCAATGCCGAAGCCCGCGTCGAAAACCTCGATGAACTGGTCAACGTCGCCAGCCGCTTTACGCCAACGCCGGAAGACGTCGAGGCCGGCTTGTCGGAACTTTCCGCCTTCCTCGCCCACGCGGCACTGGAAGCCGGCGAAGGCCAGGGTGAAGCCGGCGGTGATTGCGTGCAACTGATGACCCTGCATTCGGCCAAGGGCCTGGAGTTTCCGGTGGTGTTCCTGGTCGGGATGGAAGACGGCCTGTTTCCCACGCAACGCTCGGTCGAAGATCCCGCACGCCTCGAAGAGGAACGCCGGCTTGCCTACGTCGGCATCACCCGCGCGCGCGAACGGTTGGTGCTGTGCTACGCCGAATCACGCCGCCAATACGGCAGCGAAACCATCTCGCGCCCCTCGCGCTTCCTTGAAGAGTTGCCCGCGCACCTCGTCACCGAAGTGCGTCCGCGCGCGAAGATCAGTCGTCCGATGTACGCGCCCTCATCCCACGCACAGCGCGGCCACGCCGATCTGGACGACACGCTGCCGCTCAAACTCGGCCAGCACGTGCGCCACGCGAAGTTCGGCGAAGGCGTCGTCGTGCGCGCCGAAGGCTCAGGCGCGCACACCCGCATCCAGGTCAATTTTGCCGACGTCGGTGCCAAATGGTTGGTCGCGGCATATGCGAACCTCACCGCGTTGTGATCCGCACCGCCCGCAGGGCGTCATTCCGGCAGCGCGCGGTTGGACGGACCCGGCGCGCAGGTTGGGCTGACCGGTGCACGTCATGTGCAAGACGCGTAGGTTGGGCTGACCGGCGCTTTTCCCGGAAAGCCCAATACCGGTGAACGGCAACGTTGGGCTTCGCTTCGCTCAACCCAACCTACAAAATCCCGGGGCGGTTCATTGGGCTTCGCTCTGCTCAACCCAACCTGCAAAACCCGGCGAGCCCGTGCGCAACTCGTAGGTTGGGCTGACCGAGCGCTCTTCCCGGGAGGCCCAACACCCGTGAACGACCACGTTGGGCTTCGCTTCGCTCAACCCAACCTACAAAACCGGCGCGCATCATGTGCACGACGCGTAGGTTGGGCTGACCGGCGCTCTTCCCGGGAAGCCCAACACCCGTGCGCGACGACGTTGGGCTTCGCTTCGCTCAACCCAACCTACAAAATCCCGGGGCGGTTCATTGGGCTTCGCTTCGCTCAACCCAACCTACGGGGCTCACCCCAACCCACGGCGCTCGGCCAGGCGCACAAACCTTCCACGCACCATCACGAGCCGTTGCGAGGCCGCCAGGTCTCGAGCGCACGTGCGGCCCGCTCGCGACCAAGATCGATCAAGGCGGAGGCGCGGTAGAACTCGTACACCGCGCTGGCATTGCGCGGCACTTCGATCACCAAATCGGGGCGGTCGGCGGCAAGCCGGAAGCGCGCGAGGTTTTCCTGCATCAAGTCCAGTGATTGGGTGAGCGTATGCACCCAGCCCGGTTCGGGATGCGTGTCCTCGTGGTTGCCGATGGTGCGCTTCACGAACGCCGTGATCTTGCCGCGCAATCCGCCGCGCGTTGCGACTGGTTGGTGTTGCAGTTGCCGTACCGCCAGTTCGTCGTGCGGTCCATTCACGTTGACGGCGATGGTGAAATCGCTGGGCGATTGCAGCAACGGGGTCAGCGGCAGGGGGTTCATCAACCCGCCATCGACCAGCCGATGCCCGTTGAGCGGATGCGGGCGGAAGATCGTCGGAATCGCGATCGAGGCACGGATCGCGTCGAACAATGATCCGCGCGACAACCAGACCTCGCGTTCGCGATCGAGATCGGTGGCGACCGCGGTGTAGGGGATCGGCAATTCCTCGATCGCCACCTCGCCGATCAATTCGCGCAGCGCGCCAATGATGCGCTCGCCCTTGATCAGGCCCGCGCCGGACAGGGTCCAGTCGACCAGCTTCAACACGTCCATCTTCTGCAGCGCGCACACCCAGTCGCGGTAGACCTCGAGCTTGCCTGCTGCGTAGATGCCGCCGACCAGCGCGCCCATCGAACTGCCGGATACCGCGACGATGCGATAGCCGGCCGCTTCAATCGCCTCGATCACGCCGATATGCGCCAGCCCGCGCGCACCGCCGGTGCCGAGCGCCAGCGCCACCGTGGGCCGGGTCGATGCCGTCGTGGCCGGAAGCGGTGCGTCGTTCACGGCTTGGCGTGGTCGTATTCGTCGAGCGCGAGCTTGTGCATGATCCGGATTTCCTCGCGCAGCGATTGCGGCGAGACGACTTGCGCATCGGGGCCATAGCGAAGGATATCCATCACCAGTTCGCGCGACTGCGAATACGGCACCTTCAACTCGTAGCGGCCATCTTCCAGCCAGCGGCCTTCCTGCAGCGAGTGCCAGTGCTCGTCGGCGACCCAGCGCGCGGCGCGCGCCGAGAAACGGATCGTGGCCCAGGCCTTGGGCGCACCGGCGAAGATGCCGTAGCTCGACGCCAAGGTGTCGTTCAATTCCTTTTCGTCGCGATCGATAGCGGGCTTGTCCAACGCCACGGGCTCACCGATGCGGTCCACCGCAAAGCTGCGCAGCGCCTCGCGATCGTGATCCCAGCCGTCGAGATACCAATTGTCGCGGTAGTGCGTCAGCCGTTGCGGTGACACGTGGCGCACGCTGTCCGCGCCGGTGGTGCGTGCGCGGTAGCGGAATTTCAGTTGCTGGCGCGCCAGCACCGCACCGGCCACCGTGCGGAACACCTGCTGGTTGAGTTTGCGCGAACCCCACGGAATCACCCGGATGCGATCCAGTGGTTGCTGGCGGGTGCCAGCTTGCTCATTGAGGATCTTTTCGACGCGCGTGCGAAATGGCGCCAGCGCATCGGCCAGCACACCGGGATCGGAACGCGTGACCAGCGATTCCAGCGCCATCAACGCCGAGAGTTCTTCGCTGGTCAGCCACAGGCCGGGCAACTCGAAGCGTTCGCCCTCGTCGTCGGCGTAGCGGAAGCCGTGGCCTTCCGGATCGCTGTCCAGTGGCGCGCCCAGCGCGTCGCGCAGGAAGGCGATGTCGCGATACAGCGTGGCGCGCGAACATCCGAGATCCTCGCGCAGGCGTTGCACGTCGACCGGCCGCCGGTGCGACTTGAAGATGCCATGCAGTTTGAGGACGCGTTCATACTGATGCATGCGACAAAGCATGACGCCGCGCACGATTGGCGGCAAGCGCGGCACATGGCTACCATGCGGAAACGCGATTGCAGCCGACCCCATGCCCCACCAGAAGCTCGAACTCAACAAACCCACCGGCGACGAGGTGAAGACCACCACGTGCTATATGTGCGCGTGCCGCTGTGGAATCAGGGTGCACCTCAAGCACGGCCGCGTGCGCTACATCGACGGCAACCCGCAGCATGTGGTCAATCGTGGCGTAATCTGCGCCAAGGGTTCGTCCGGGATGATGCAGCACTACTCGCCGGCGCGCCTGCGCAAGCCGCTGTTGCGGGTCGGCGAACGTGGCAAGCGTGAATTCCGCGAGATTGAATGGGACGAAGCCCTGGCGCTGGCCGCGAAATGGCTCGGCGACATCCGTGCGCGCAATCCGGACGAGCTCGCATTCTTCACCGGCCGCGACCAGTCGCAGGCGTTGACCGGCTGGTGGGCGCAGCAGTTCGGCACCATCAACTACGCGGCGCACGGCGGCTTCTGCTCGGTCAACATGGCCGCGGCGGGCATGTACACCTTTGGCGGCTCGTTCTGGGAGTTCGGCGAGCCGGATTGGGACCACACCAAGTATTTGATGATGTGGGGCGTGGCCGAAGACCACGATTCCAACCCGATCAAACTCGGGCTGGGAAAGCTCAAGGCGCGCGGCGCCAAGATCGTCGCGATCAATCCCGTGCGCACGGGCTACGCGTCGATCGCCGACGAATGGGTGCCCATCAATCCGGGTACCGACGGACTGCTGGCCGGCGCATTGATCCGCGAGCTGCTGCTCGCCGATCGCGTCGATTTCGATTATCTGGTGCGCTACTCGAACGCGCATCACCTGGTGATCCGCGCTCCGGGTGCGGCGGATGATGGGTTGATTGCGCGCGACGCCGAAAACCATCCACTTTGCTGGAACCGTTTGGCGCAGCCCGGCCCCCATCCCGACCTTCCCCCGCAAGCGGGGGAAGGAGCTTCCTCAGGCTTCGAATCCGGTCCCGCGCAAACCACCACGGGTGCCCCTTCCCCTCCCCCGTTCACGGGGGAGGGCCAGGGTGGGGGCATTGCCCGCGCGGACGCCATCGACATCTCCCCCACCATCGCCGGCGAATACACGCTGCCGGACGGCCGCAAGGCGGTACCGGCGTTCCAGCTGATCGCCGAGCGTTTCCTGTCGGACGACTACGCACCGGAAAACGTGAGCGACCGTTGTGGTGTACCCGCTGCGACCATCCGGCGACTCGCGACCGAGCTTGCGCGCGTCGCCTTCGACGAAGCCATCGAACTGCCGATCGCCTGGACCGACACGCATGGCCGCAAGCACGACACGATGCCCGGCCGCCCGGTGTCGATGCACGCCATGCGCGGGATCGCCGCGCACGCCAACGGCTTCCACACCTGTCGCACGATCCACCTGTTGCAGATGTTGCTGGGCGCCATCGACACCCCCGGCGGTTTTCGTTACCAGCCGCCCTACCCGAAACCCGCACCACCCGGCAACAAACCGGCCAAGGCGCGCAAACCGGACGGCACGCTTACCGGCAATCCACTCGGCTATCCGCAATCGCCGGATGACCTGCTGGTGGACGAACGCGGCAATCCGCGCCGCATCGACCACGCCTTCAGCTGGGAATACCCGCTGGCCAATCACGGCCTGCTGCAGTCGGTGATCCGCAACGCGGTCGACGCCAATCCGACCAGGATCGATACGCTGTTCATGTTCATGGCCAACATGGGCTGGAACTCGGCCATGGACACCGCCGACACGCGGCAGCTGTTGTGCGCGCGCGATGACAACGGCGACTACAAGATCCCGCACATCATTTACAGCGACGCCTACGATTCCGAAACGGTGGCGTTCGCCGACCTGGTGCTGCCGGACACCACGTATCTGGAACGCTGGGATTGCGTCAGCCTGCTGGATCGTCCGATCAGCGATGCGGACTTCGCGGCCGATGCGATCCGCCAGCCGGTGGTGCAGCCCGATCGTGACGTGCGGCCATTCCAGGACGTGCTGCTGGACCTGGGCTCGCGCCTCAAGCTGCCCAACATGGTCGATGAATCCGGCGCACCGAAATACGCCGACTACGCCGACTACATCGTGCGCCACGAACGCGCGCCGGGCGTGGGCCTGCTGGCGGGCTGGCGCGGCGCGGACGGATTGTCGCAGGGCAAGGGCGCGTCGAATCCGGACCAGTTGCAGCGCTACATCGACCATGGCTGCTTTTTCGAAGCACGGATCCCCGAAGCCGGCGCGTACTACCGCTTCGCCAATCGCGATTACCTGGCGTGGTCGCAGTCGATGGGTTTCGTGGGCTCGACTGCGCCGATCACCATGCAGCTTTACTGCGAAGTGTTGCAACATTTCCGCCTGGCCGCGCAGGGCCACGGCGCCGTGCAGCCGCCCGAACGCGAGCGCGCGCGCGTGGCGCGCTATTTCGATCCCGTGCCCTTGTGGTACGGCGATGTTGATCCCACTCCCTCGTTTACGGGGGAGAGCCGGGGCGGGGACAGCGCCAGCACGCGTCTCCCCCCATCCGCCCTGCGGGCACCTTCCCCCGTGAACGGGGGAAGGGAAGAACCGTTCCCGCTCTGCGCCATCAGCCAGCGCCCGATGTTCATGTACCACGCCTGGGGTTCGCAGAATCGCTGGCTGCGCCAGATCGCGGCGCGCAACTATCTGTACGTGCACCCGGAAACGCTCGCCGCACATGCGATCGACGACGGCGACTGGGCGTGGATCGCCTCCCCTCGCGGGCGCATCCGCGTGCAGGTGCGCGCGCATGCAGCCACTGCCCCGGGGACGGTCTGGACCTGGAATGCCATCGGCAAGAAGCGCGGCGCGTGGAAGCTCGGCAGCGACGCTCCGGAGTTCGTCGACGGATTCCTCCTGAATCACCTGATCGGCGAACGTGCCGCCGATCGCGCCTACAGCAACGGCGACCCGGTGACCGGCCAGGCGGCGTGGTTCGATTTGCAGGTGCGGCTGGAGACCGATCCGGAACCCGGCGTACCGGGGCACCGCGTGCAGCTGGTCGATGCATGACAAGCAGGCCTCACGCATCCACGGGCAAATAACGCCATGCTTACCCGCGCACCGTGCAAGCACGGCACAATCGGGGTGCAACTGACGCCGGTCACGGCAACACACTTGCAGCAAGGGGAAAGTTGCACGCCATGAACGCGCCGCAGCCCAACGCCGCGACGGAACCCCGCCCATGACCTGGGAGGCATGGGCCACCGCCGTGATCATCGTGTTCGCGATGGCGCTGTTCGCCAGCGAGAAGGTGCGCGTGGACGTGGTCGCCCTGATCTCGTTGGGACTGCTGGTCGTGCTGGGCATCGTCACGCCCGAGCAGGCGCTGTCCGGGTTCAGCAACGAGGCCACGGTGACGGTCGCGGCGATGTTCGCACTGTCGCTGGGCATCGAACGCTCGGGCGCACTGGACCCGATCATCGGTCTGCTGACGCGGATCCGGCGGCCGTGGCTGCTGACGCTGGGCATCATGCTGGTGGTCGCGCCGCTTGGCGCGTTCATCAAGAACGTCGCGCTGGTGGCGACCTTCCTGCCGCTGACGCTACGCGTGTGCCAGCGCACCGGCACCTCGCCGGCGCGGGTGTTGATGCCGATGGCGTTCGCCGCGCAGATGGGCGGCGTATGCACCCTGATCGGCACCTCGTCCAACCTGCTGGTCGATTCGCTGGCGCAAAGGCAGGGGCTGGCGCCGGTCGGCGTATTCGAGTTCACCAAGCTGGGCGCACTGCTCGCGGTCGCTGGCATCGTCTACATAATGGTGCTCGGGCGCTGGTTGCTGCCCAAGCACCTCGACAGCGAAATTTCCGGCCCCACCCAGGTCGGCAAGTTCGTCACCGAATTGAAGGTGATGTCGGACTCGCCGCTGATCGGCCAGACCATCGCCGAGGCGAAACTCGGCGACCAGGGTGTGTATCCCCTGGAACTGCTGCGCGGCGACGAGCACATGTGGTCGCCACGCACCCAGCAACTCAGCGCCGGCGATGTGCTGCTGGTGCGCGGCGAATGGGACAAGCTGGAAGAATTCCGCAAGAAGCAGGAGCTGGAACTCAATCCCGAATTCACGCACGCCAACGACAGCGACAAGGCCAAGGTGCTGGTCGAGGTGATGATCGCGCCGGCCAGCCTGGCCGAAGACCGCACCCTGCGCGACCTCGACCTGCTGCCCAGTTACGACGCCACGGTGCTCGGGATCCATCGCCGCGGACACCTGCTGCGGGACCAGATCCGCGACGTCGCCTTCCGCACCGGTGACGTGATGATGATGCTGTTGCCTGCCGACGCGGTTAAACGCCTGCGTCGCGACGATCGCTTCGTGGTGCTGCACGAACGCGAAGGCGCGCGGCGTCCTCCGCACAAGGCGATCATCGCCGTTTCCATCATGGTCGCCGTCATCGTGGTCTCGGCGCTGCACTGGCTGCCGATTCCGATCGCCGCGATCTGCGGTGTCGTCGCGATGGCGCTGACCCGCTGCTTCGGGCGCAAGGACGTGTACGAGGGGATGGACTGGAAGATCATCATCCTGCTGGGCGCGATCCTCCCGCTCGGCACCGCGATCGAAACCACCGGGCTCGCTGGCGTGGTGGTCCACGGCGCCATGGACATCGTCGGCAATCATGGCCCGCTCGCGGCTTTGCTGATGGTGTATCTGTTGACCGCCCTGTTGACCGAACTGATGGGCCACAATCCATCGGTGGTCTTGATGGTCGGCATCGCGGTGACGGTCGCGCACGCCGTGGGCGCCGACCCGCGTCCGTTCGTGGTCGCGGTCGCGTTTGCGGCGGCCACGTCCTTTGCGACGCCGATCGGGTATCCGACCAACACGATGGTGTATTACGCTGGCGGCTATCGCTTCCTCGATTTCGCCAAGGTCGGCGTACCGCTGATAGCGCTGTTCTGCGCGCTGTCGATGTATCTCATTCCGAAGATCTGGCCGTTCTGAGTTTTCGTGTTGACGTCACCACCGACATCCCTGTCCAGGTTCCACGCGTCGCCCACGACGACAGTCCCGCTCGCCACTGCAGGCGCGCGCGGGGACATCCCTGTCTCTTTCCGCCCGCCTCCGGGGGCGAACGGACGCAGCTGCGTAGGTTGGGTTGACCCCGGACTTGATCCGGGGGAAGCCCAACATCGTCACTCGCGGTCGACAAACATCCCTGTCTCTTTCCGCCCGCCTCCGGGGGCGAACGGACGCAGCTGCGTAGGTTGGGTTGACCCCGGACTTGATCCGGGGGAAGCCCAACGTCATCGCTCGCACGTGTTGGGCTTCCCCGGGAAGAGCACCGAGTCAACCCAACCTACGCGCTCGCCAAGCCGGGACGCTCGTGCACCGTTCCGCTCGCCTTGGGCGGCGAGCGGGTTACTTTCTGTTTTGGCAGAAAGTAACCAAAGACCATTGCGCCTGTGGCGGCGGTCGAACGAACGTCGTGTTCGTTCGACTGCCCTTGCCGCTAGCCGAGCGCGCGCCGGCGCGAACTCGGCCATCCATGGCCTCGAACATGCGCGCCTTGCTCGCGCGCTCGGCGTCACGGCTGCGGCACCGCCAACGGCGCGGAGCTTCGCTTCGCT
>DASSNC010000076.1:0-5453 GCA_035688305.1 Rhodanobacteraceae bacterium | reverse complement strand
TACCACAACTTCGTGCTGACGAATTACCTGCACGCCGATGCGGTCGATTTCCAGAAGACGCTGGACGAAGCCGTCGCGTTTGGCGAGTACGTCGAGCCGATGAAGTTCGACGTCGCCGGCATCCTGCACGACCTGCGCCGCAACGGCGAACGCGTGCTGTTCGAAGGCGCGCAGGGCGCGCTGCTGGACATCGACCACGGCACCTATCCCTACGTCACATCGTCGAACACCACCACCGGCGGTGCACTCGCTGGTGCCGGCGTCGGCGCAGATTACATCGACTACGTGCTCGGCATCGCCAAGGCCTACGCCACCCGTGTGGGCGGCGGCCCGTTCCCGACCGAACTCGACGACGCGATCGGGCAGGGCATCCGCGATCGCGGCCAGGAATACGGCGCCTCCACCGGCCGCCCGCGCCGGTGCGGCTGGATGGACATCGTGGCACTCAAACGCGCGGTGCTGATCAACGGCATCTCGGGACTGTGCATCACCAAGCTCGACGTGCTCGATGGCATGGAAAAGTTGAAGGTGTGCATCGCCTACGAATACCGCGGCAAGCGCACTGAATACGCGCCGCTCGATGCCGAGGGCTGGAAGGAATGCACGCCCGTGTATCTCGAATTCCCGGGCTGGAGCGAATCCACCCACGGCGTCACCGAGTGGAACGCGCTGCCGCCCGCTGCGCGCGCTTACTTGCGCGCGCTGGAAGAGCTTGCCGGCTGCCCGCTCGCGATCGTTTCCACCGGTCCCGATCGCGACGCCAACATCGTGCTGCGCGATCCGTTTGCGTGAGTGTGCGGCTTGAGCCCTCGGCGTCTGGAATGGGTGCAACGCAGCAATGAGGGAGAACCCCTCTCCCTCCGGGAGAGGGGCAGGGGTGAGGGTCCGGGTCCGCGCGCTGCATCAGGCCCAAGCAGGCGGCGGGTCAATCGGGAATTCGAATCCTCCCCGGCGCTTGCTTGCGCCACCACGGGGCTCTTGGCCAAGGATGGCGGCTGTACCAATGCAGAGACGGAAGCGTAAACACTTCGCCATGACCGCCATCTGGCTCATCCAGAAAACCACCGACGTGCGCTTCCCGTTCCGCATCGCGATCGAACAGGATGGGCGCACGTTGTTTGCGGTGCGCGCGAAGGCCGCGTGGCCCGGCGCCGGTTCGCAGATCTTCTGCCTGCGCGAGCGTGACTTCGATGGGGGCGAACCGCTGGCAGACATCGAACGCGTGCCCGTGGCGCACCTGGCACGTCTGGGCCGCAAGCTGTCGGTGACGCTGGACCGTGCGCAACGCAAGCGTTGTGAGTTCCTGATCCTGGAAAAGCCGCGCAAGGACGGCGGTGTATACGAGCAGGTGTTCTTCCGCACCGAAGCCGCGGTGCGCGCGCACAAGTCCAGCAAGTTTGCCGAACTTTCAGCACGCAACGTCGTCGACATGCAGGTCGTCGTCGACAGCGCCGAGCGCTATGCATGGACGTTCCCCGGTGCGGCTGTGCGAAAGCGCCGGTTACCGGTGGGCGACTACGCGCTCATGCACGACGAACGTCCGCACGCGATCATCGAACGCAAGACCCTGGACAACCTGCTGGGCGACCTGTCGCAACTGAAGGGCCTGCATCAGCAGCTTGCCGAGCTTTCCGCGTGGCCGCATGCCGCGCTGGTGATCGAAGCCCAGTACGCCGATTTCGGCAATCCGGCGAAGATCGGGCAATGGCCTGCCGCGCACCTGCTGCGGGTGCTGGGTGAACTGCCGGCGCTGTTTCCGGGTGTGCAGTGCATCTTCGCCGGCAACCGCAAGCTCGCCAACGTGTGGGCGCAACGCTGGTTTGCAGCCCTGCATGCCGCGAATCAGCAACCGCGGCTGCCGCAGATTGCGGAAACCGTGGCGCGCTATGACTCCCGGCCCGTCGACGGCGGCCTGGATACACGCATACGCCTTGCCGTGTTGAGGGATCTTCCGGACGGTTTTGCCATTGCGCTGTTGCGCAAGCAGTTTCCCGACACGCCGCCGGCACGCATCAAGCGCATCGTCGATGCCTTGCGCGCTGAAGGCCGCCTGCGCGCCGAAGGCCGTGGTCCCGGCACGCGCTGGTGGCGCGATGCCCCCGGACGTCGGCCGTGACGCAGGGAATGGTCTTGCACGCGGACGCGGCCGTTGCGGGGCCTGTTCCGCAACCGTGCGATCGCTCGCTACCATGATGGCTTCGTACCGCCCAGTCATGTGCCCATCATGGACATCTTCAAAACCTTCACCCTCGAAGCCGCGCATCGCCTGCCCAATGTCCCGGAAGGGCACAAATGCGCGCGTCTGCACGGGCATTCCTTCCGCATCGAAATCCACGTGCGGGGTGAGCCCGATCCGCACACCGGCTGGGTGATGGATTTCGCCGACATCAAGGCCGCGTTCGCGCCGCTGTTCGACCAACTCGATCATCATTACCTCAATGATGTCGAGGGCCTCGACAACCCGACCAGCGAAAACCTCGCACGCTGGATCTTCGAGCACCTGCAACCGTCGCTGCCGGCCCTGTACAAGATCATCGTGCACGAAACCTGCACCTCCGGCGCGGCGTATTCCGGCGCGAGTGCGTAACGGCGGTTTGCGCCGCTCCTTTCTGTAGGAGGGCCGGAAGGCCCGACTTGGGTTTGCGCGTCCGTCACGTTCCGGTCGGGCCTTCCGGCCCTCCTGCAAGAGCTGTGGAAGTCCCGATCGGGTTGCTCCGTCACGCCTCCGGATGCCGCGCCTGCCACGCCGCCAGCGCCTTCTCGTACGCCGCCAACTCGTCGGCGTACACGTCGTACACGCACGGGTCGCAGCCGCCGTCGCAGCAATCGCAGGCCAGCGGCTTCTCGGGTGGTTGCGGGCGCGGATCGTTGTCGTCCATCACGTCAGTCAGCGTAGCACCCACGCCGCACGGGAGCCTGAAGCCGGCTGATCGTGGCCGCTTGCAGCGCGCCGGTCGGGTGGGCAGTCCGCGTACTTGATTCATTCAATATGGTCAAAATGGTCTATAATGACCGCATTGAAACGATCCGGGGACGCCCGCGATGAACGCAATCCTTGAAATCGAATCCACCAAGGCCAAGGCCAAATTCGCCGCGCTGCCCGCGAAGGCGCAGGCCGCGGACGTGGCCATCACCCGGCATGGCCGGATCCAGGCCTACCTGTTGTCGCCCGAGCGTTACGCGCATCTGGCCGCCGTCGACAAGGTGGGTGGCGACGTGCTGCGCAACCTCGACGGCGACCTCGATGCGCTGGTGGCGCGCATGCAGTCGGCCACGCATGCGCGCGCCGCCGAGCGCATCGCCAGCGCGCCCATCGCGGAAATTCTTGCCGCAAGCGCGAAGGCCAAACCGGCGCGCAAGGCACGCCCGCGCAAACCATCGGTTTGATGGCGAAAGCCGTCCCGGCGATCCTCGTCGCCGCCGGCACCAACGGCGCCGGCAAGACTTCCATCGTGCAGCCCTTCATCGAAGCCAACGGCGGCGCCTATTTCAATCCCGACCAGTACGCCGCAGTCTTGACGGGCCATGGCATGGCAACGGCCGAGGCCAACGCGCTCGCGTGGCGGCACGGGTTCGAGAGACTGTGCGAGGCTGTGGAGGCCGGCACGGCCTACGCATTCGAGACCACCCTGGGCGGCCATTCCGTCGCCTATCAACTCATGCGCGCGCTGGCCTTCGGACGCCGCGTCGTGATCCTTTACGTCGGGCTGTCATCACCCGAACTGCACCTGCAACGCATCCGCGAACGCGTGGGTCGTGGTGGCCATGACATTCCCGAAGACAAGGTGCGCCAGCGCTACGACGCCAGCCGCAGGAACCTACTCTCGTTCATCGGTACCGAGGCGACCATCCGTGTCTGGGACAACAGCACGCAAACCGCCGACGGCCGGCCAAGCCATGCGCGCGAGATTTTCCGGGTCGATCATCGAACCGTCACCCTGCCCAAAGACAGCAACCCGGACACGCTGCCGGCGTGGGCGCGGCCGTTGCTGGCGCAGGCGCTGCGGTTGCTCTGACAGGGTGTTGGAAGAGGGCAGTGCTGCGCTTCGTGATCCGCCGCAAGCACACGCGCGTCGCAGCCGCCGTCGCAGCCATCGCAGGCCGGTGGGTTTGCGCGGGTCTCGGGGCGTAGATCCGACTCTTCCACCACGCAGTCAGCTTGGCACCTGCGTGCAAGGAATCCAGACCGTGGATGGTGAGTGAGAAGGCCGTAGCCATGGACGGCTGGCTTTGTGCATTTGACGCCATCGGCTACTCTTGCGGTGCGCATGGTTGGGTTCTCGGCCGCGCAAGCGGTTTTTGGCGCGTGGGTGTTGCTTCCGTACCTATCCCGCGTACGCCGATGACGGAGGCTGCAAGGGGGGCAATGTCGACGAATCACCGCATGAAGCAGCGAATGCCGGGTGCGGCAGTTCCGTAATCCTGGCCATGAGCGCTCCGCCGTTCAACGAGAATTCGCGCGTAAAGATACCGGCCCTGCTGCATCTGGAGCGGCTGGGCTGGCGGTATTTGTCCTTGAAAGACGCGCATTGGGACATCCGTACCAACATTTTCCCTGAATTCTTCGAAGCGGCTCTGCGGCGCATCAACCCGCAGCTTGCGCGCGGAGACCTGCCGGCGCTGCTCGACGAGATCAAGCTCACCCTGCATAACGAAGACTTGGGCAGGAGCTTTCACCAGCGCCTTGTCGCGCGCTCGAGCGTGCGACTGATCGATTTCGACAACCTCGACAACAACAGTTGGCACGTCGTCACGGAACTCCCGTTCGAGAACGGCGACGACAATTTCCGCCCCGACATCACGTTGCTTGTCAATGGACTTCCCCTGGCGATCATCGAGGTGAAAAAGCGCATGAATCCGGGCGGCGTGCTCGAAGAGCGCGACCGCATGGATCGCCGCCACGCCAACCCGAAGTTCCGGCACTTCTTCAACCTGATCCAGTTGCAGGTATTCTCCAACAACTTGGAGTACGAAGACGGCGCATTCGAACCGGTGCAGGGCGCGTTTTACGCGGCGTCAACGTACGGCAAGGCGCACTTCAACTATTTTCGCGAGGAACGTGCGGCAGAGCTGTCGGGTGCCCTGTCACCGCTCGAAGAGGCAACCGAGGATGCCATCCTCACCGACACCAACCTCGTCGCCATCAAGGGCACGCCGGAGTTCGAGCGAAACAAGGCTCCAGAGACGCCCACCAACCGGTTGCTGACATCCTTGTTCGGCCGGCGACGCTTTGCCTTCATCCTGCAATACGCATTCGCCTGGTTGGGCAGGGAACACGGCATCCAGAAGCAAGTAATGCGTTATCCGCAGTTTTTCGCCACGCTGGCGATTGCCGATCGCCTGGCGGCCGGAGGGCGCAAGGGCATCATCTGGCATACGCAGGGCAGCGGCAAAACCGCGCTGGCCTTCTACGACGTGCGCTTTCTCACCGACTGGTTCCAGCAGCGCGGGCA
>DASSNC010000075.1:0-11447 GCA_035688305.1 Rhodanobacteraceae bacterium | reverse complement strand
CGGATTCCGCTGCGCTCCATCCGGGCTACGCTGGCTGTTACACACCATTCGCCAGAGCCACTACCGCACCAATAATGAAGGCAATGCCGGAGAGCACCAACAATAATACCTTTGTGCTTGAAAACCGCTTACCGCTAGTTTCAATCGCCTCGGTGTAAGGCCATTTAGATTCAGTCTCTTCAGCTCGCAACCACTCCCGCTGCCAAAGTTCTCGATTCTCTTCTGCAAGAAGAAATTGCTCACGATGTAGTTTTGCCATCCACCAAGCACCGCCTAGACCAGTCAAAAGGGAAGTCATCGCTCCCCCTATAGATATGATCATGCAAGCGCGCTCGAAGTGATTTAGATGCAGGCCGCTGATCAGAGCCCAATTCGCGGCGATCAGGGCAAGGGACGATTGGAACGTCAGGTCGGTAATCCTGCCCGTCCAGTAGTTGTACGATTCTTCGAGCGCTT
Organism: Rhodanobacteraceae bacterium; assembly: GCA_035688305.1. Classification (GTDB taxonomy): domain Bacteria; phylum Pseudomonadota; class Gammaproteobacteria; order Xanthomonadales; family Rhodanobacteraceae; genus 66-474. The sequence goes on along the minus strand of DASSNC010000075.1, from coordinate 10,991 downwards.
TGAGACCTTCTGCTGCGCTCGAATACCGCCGCGAATCAGCCGAGGTCATCGACCGCCGCCAAATCCAATCCGTCTTGCAGCCCTGCGAATCTTCTTTGCAAGCTTCTTCGCACTGCCCTTTTTTGCGGCCTTCTTGGCGGACTTCTTCGCCGCCTTCTTTGGCGCGGATTTTTTAGCGGCTTTTTTGGGAGCAGCCTTCTTGGCGGCCTTCTTTGCAGATGTCTTGGAAGCCTTCTTCGCCGATCTTTTCACGACGCCCCCTTTTTTCGTCAGTCAAGAAGTTGCCCGCACTGCGAAAAGCGTAATTGAGCCCCCGTTATCCGCACTTGCTATACCCGCAATTCAGGCAGGTCTGGCAGCCGTCCAGCAGGACGAGCGCCATGGTGTTGCACTTGCCGCACAGGGCCGCGCCGGGCGGGAAGTCGCCGGCGGATTCGGGTTGCACGCTCGCAGAAGCAGAGTCGCCGGGTCCCGGCTTGCGCCGGGATGACGAAGATTGGGAAGACGAGGCCTGGGACGACGAAGCCTGGGGCGACTTCGATTTCGACGGCGCGGATTCCACCATCGCCCCGCCCATTTCGCCGGCGGTGGCTACTTCAGCTTTTTTTTTTGAAGTCGCCGCTTCGTAGGCCGCGCGCTTGTCGGCGATCAGCTTGCGCTGGGCTTCGGACAGTTCCGGATCGTGCAGCAGGCCGATCATCTTCAGGTGCTGCTCGATGATGGCGCCGAGCTCGGCCACGATCGAGGGCATGTACACGCCGCCGGCCTTGAAGTAGCCGCCGCGCGGGTCGAACACGGCCTTCAGTTCCTCGACCAGGAAGGTGACGTCGCCGCCCTTGCGGAACACGGCGGACATGACGCGGGTCAGCGCCACGATCCACTGGAAATGATCCATGTTCTTCGAGTTGATGAAGATCTCGAAGGGGCGGCGCATCTCGAACTCGGTGCCGGCGTTCAGCACGATGTCGTTGATGGTGATGTACATCGCGTGTTCGATCAGCGGCGATTTGATCTTGTAGGTGGCGCCGATCAGGATTTCCGGACGCTCGAGTTTCTCGTGCATCTGGATGACCTTGAACTCGGTCGCGACCGGTGCTTCGAGCGCGTCCGTGTCGGCCGCGGCAGCAGGCGTCCCCGCCTTGGCGTCGTTGCCGAGTACCTGGTAGCCCTTGATCTTCTTGTTGATGCGAATCGTCATTGCCGCGGGTTCCTGGATCGGATGGTGAAAGCGACGCCGGCCCGTAGGGGCCGGCGCCCTTGGGTGTTGCGTGCCTATTTCTTCTTGCCTTTCTTGGCAGCTTTCTTGGCCGGCTTCCTGGCCGCTTTCTTCGCAGCCTTCTTCGCTGGCTTCTTGGCGGCCTTCTTCACGGCTTTCTTGGCAGCCTTCCGGGCCGGCTTCGCCTTCTTGGCTGCCTTTTTCGCAGCCTTCTTGGCGGGCTTGGCCTTCTTCACGGCTTTCCTTGCAGCCTTCTTGGCCGGCTTCGCCTTCTTGGCTGCTTTCTTCGCAGCCTTCTTCTTCTTGGCCGGCTTCTTGGCAGCTGGTGCGGCTGCAGCAGCCGGGGCCGGCGCGGCAGGCGCCGCGGCGGGTTCTTCGCTGACACTCCACGGGAACGTGGTTTCGTTGCTCATCGGAAGCTCCTCCGGATGGATCGTTGACAGTGGACCACTGGTTGTACTGCAAACGGCGACGCGCGTCGCCGTGACCCATTCTCACACAATTATTGTGCGATCGTCCTTGATCGCTGCTTTGATGAACATCTGGCTGCAGGCCATTTCTCTTGGTCACGGACCACCAGAACGGGCTTCCATACCCTGACTTTTCACAACAGCCGCTCCGAATGCGACATCATCGCTCCTTAAAATTTCCCGTAATAGCCCTCTTTCAAAGCGTCGAACAGGTTGGCAGCGGTGTGGGTTTCGCCGTCGTATTCGACTTCCTCGTTGCCTTTCAATTCCACGAAACTGCCGTCTTCCAGCTCGAAGCGGTACCGCGTGTTGGCAAGGTCGGCGTCCTTCACCAGCACGCCCTGGAAGGCGGCCGGGTTGAAGCGGAAGGTGGTGCAACCCTTCAAGCCTGCCTTGTAGGCGTGGATGTAGATGTCCTTGAAATCTTCGTAGGGATAATCGGTGGGGACGTTGGCGGTCTTGGAGATCGACGAGTCGACCCACTTCTGCGCCGCGGCCTGGATGTCGACGTGCTGGACGGGACTGATGTCGTCCGCGGCGACGAAATAATCCGGCAGCTTCTCGTTCGCGTCATCCGAATCAGGCTTGGCGTCGGCGTTGATCAGCGCGCGGTAGGCCAGCAGTTCATAGCTCAGCACCTCGACCTTTTCCTTGGACTTCTTGCCCGGGCGGATCACGTTGCGCGAATAGCTGTGCGCGAACGAGGGCTCGATGCCGTTGCTGGCGTTGTTGGCCAGCGACAGGGAAATCGTGCCGGTAGGCGCGATCGAGGTGTGGTGCGTGAAGCGCGCGCCGGTCTCGGCCAGCTTCTCCACCAGCTCGGGTGCGACTTTCGCCACCCGCTGCATGTAGCGTGAATACTTCGCGTGCAACACGCGGCCGGGGATCGTGGCGCCAACCTTCCAGCCGTCCTTGAGCATCTCCGGACGCTTGCGCAACATCTCGCCGGTGACCGTGAATTCCTTCACCAGGATCGGCGCCGGGCCCTTTTCATGCGCGAGCTCCAGCGCGACTTCCCAGCCGGCCAGGGCCATTTCGCGCGAAACGTCTTCGGTGAACTTCACCGCCTCGGGCGAACCGTAGCGCAGCCGCAACATCGCCAGCGTCGAACCCAGGCCCAGGAAGCCCATGCCGTGGCGGCGCTTGGACATGATCTCGTCGCGTTGCTTGGCGAGCGGCAGGCCGTTCACCTCGACCACGTTGTCGAGCATGCGGGTGAAGACCTTGACCACCTCGCGGTACTCGTCCATGTCGAAGTGCGCCTTCGGTCCGAACGGGTCGCGCACGAAACGGGTGAGGTTGACCGAACCCAGCAGACACGAGCCGTACGGCGGCAACGGTTGTTCGCCGCAGGGGTTGGTGGCGCGGATGTGTTCGCACCACCAGTTGTTGTTCATCTCGTTGACGCGGTCGATCAGGATGAAGCCGGGCTCGGCGTAGTCATACGTCGAGACCATGATCATGTCCCACAGGTGCCGCGCGCGGATGTGGCCGTAGATCTTGCACGCGACCAGACCGTCCTCGCGCACGATGTAGTTTTCGTGACTGGGCCATTCGCGCCAGATCACTTGCGCGGCGTCCGCAAGGTCGACTTCGTCCTGTTCCTTGACGTGCACCGGAAACACCAGCGGCCAGTCGGCGTCGCTCTCGACCGCCTGCATGAACCCGTCGGTGATCAGCAGGCTCAGGTTGAACTGGCGCAGGCGGCCATCCTCGCGCTTGGCGCGGATGAATTCCTTGACGTCGGGATGCGCGACGTCGAACGTGCCCATCTGCGCGCCGCGGCGGCCGCCCGCACTCGACACCGTGAAGCACATCTTGTCGTAGATGTCCATGAACGACAGCGGGCCGGAGGTGTAGGCGCCGGCGCCAGACACGTACGCGTTGCGCGGACGCAGGGTCGAGAATTCGTAACCGATGCCGCAGCCGGCCTTCAAGGTCAGGCCCGCTTCGTGGACCTTCTCGAGGATGTCGTCCATCGAGTCGGTGATGGTGCCCGACACGGTGCAGTTGATGGTGGACGTGGCCGGCTTGTGCTCGCGCGCGCCGGCGTTGGAGGTGATGCGTCCGGCCGGGATCGCGCCACGGCGCAGGGCCCACAGGAAGCGTTCGTGCCAGTGGTCTTTCAGTTCCGGCGTGGTCTCGACGTCCGCCAGCGCGCGTGCGACCCGCGCCCAGGTGTCGTCCACGGTCGCATCGACCGGTTCGCCCTGCTTGGTCTTCAGGCGGTATTTCTTGTCCCAGATGTCCAGTGACGCCGGTTGCAACGGCACCTCCGTCACCGCCCGCGTCAATTGCTGTACCCGCGCCGTTCCCATCGTGCTCCATCCTCCGTGTGCCGGTTTCCGCCAGCACTGGATGCCGGCGAAACTGCCCCGACGCCGCGCCACCCGGGCGCCGCGCGCGAGGTTCGATTCAATTGCCGGGGACGCTCCGGATCGGCACTTGCCGACCGTGTTGAGCCTTGCCCGACCGCCAGACCACCATCTTTGCCGATCCCCCCTTGCGAACTGTCTTGATGCCAAACTGTTGGGCTATTGGACAGCCCACGGCACAAGATGTTGTGATCACGAGCGGAGCCCAACCCTACGCTGACAGGCCGTACCTGTAAAGAGGCGGCGGCAAAAAATTTCGCCCGGCGCGATTCGTGATGGCGCGGGTGGCACCGTCGGGTGCCGCGGAACCGCAGCCCCACGCCGCCTGTCCGATAATGGCCGGATTCTCGCTTGCCATGAGGAGTCGTCATGTCACCCGCCTTTCGCGCCCGTCTTCCCCTGCCCAGGAGCCTGTTGCTGCTCGCCACGATCCTGACCGGACTGCTCGCGATGCCGAGTTTCGCCGGGACCTTGCCGGTCGCGGTGAATGGCCAGGCGCTGCCGTCGCTGGCGCCGATGCTGGCGCGGGTGTCGCCGGCGGTGGTGAACATTTCCTCGACCAGCCACCGGCAGGTGCCGGCCAACCCGTTCTTCAGCGACCCGATCATGCGCCAGTTCTTCGGCCTGCCGGCGGTGCCCTCGCGCGAGCTGGTCCAGCAGTCGCTCGGTTCGGGGGTGGTCGTCGATGCGGCCCGCGGATACATCCTGACCAACAACCACGTGATTGCCGGCGCCGACCAGATCAAGGTGACCCTCACCGATGGCCACAGCTACAAGGCCACCCTGGTCGGCACCGATCCCGGCACCGATATCGCCGTGATCCGGATCCACGCAGCGGGCCTCACCGCATTGCCGCTCGCCGATTCAGCGAAGTTGCGCGTGGGCGATTTCGTGGTCGCGATCGGCGACCCGTTCGGGCTTGGCCAATCGGCGACCTCGGGCATCGTCTCGGCGCTGCGCCGGCAGGGCCTGGGCAAGAATTCCTACGAGAACTTCATCCAGACCGATGCCTCGATCAATCCGGGCAATTCCGGCGGCGCGCTGGTGAACCTCGCCGGTGAGCTGGTGGGCATCAATTCGATGATCTATTCGCCCTCCGGCGCCAGTGCGGGGCTGGGCTTCGCGATTCCGTCCGATCTCGCCAAACGGGTGATGGAGCAATTGATCGCGCACGGGCGGGTCGAGCGTGGCAATCTCGGCGTGGATGCGCAAAACCTGACGCCGCGCATCGCGCAGGCACTCGGCATCGCGGCCACGCAAGGCGCACTGGTCACCAACGTGATTCCCGATTCGCCGGCGGAACACGCCGGGGTGAAGCCCGGCGATCTCATTACCAGCGTCAACGGCAAGCCGGTCAAGGATGTGCAGGACCTGCAGAACGCGCAGGGGCTGGCGCCGATCGGCAGCACCTTGCAGCTTGGCATCGAGCGCGGCAACCGGCAGCTTGCGATTGCGGCAAAGTTGACCGCCTCCAGTGGCAGCGCCGCCGGTGCAGCGTTGGATCCACGCCTTGCCGGTGCCACCTTCGTAGCCGCTCCGGCGGGCGCGGGCGGCATCGACGGTGTCAGTGTGGAACAGGTGCAAGCCGGCAGCCAGGCGGCGCGCAATGGCCTTGCTGCCGGCGACGTGCTGGTGGGCGTCAACAACGTGGCAACGCCCAGCCTGTACCAGTTGCGGCAGGTGTTCGCCCTGCATCCGCGCAGTCTCGTGCTGACGCTGGTGCGCGACCGCCAGATGCTGCAGATCCAGCTTGGGCGGTGAGTGAGCCCGGTTCGCGGACCCGGTTCGCGGACGCGGTTCATGTTCCGTGGGCCGGGTTCCCTGATAATCCCTGATCCCTTGGTTGACATTGCGACGGTACTTTCGGCATGCACTTGCGTTCAATGGGCGGCATCGCCGCTTCGGTTTTCGTCCTGGTGGCGACGGCGGCAATCGCCGCACCGGCCCAGCAGTCATCGCGGCAGCACGCCGATTCCGCATCCGTGCTGGTGGTGCGCGGCGACCAGGTCAGCACGGATGGCGTGGTTGATGCGGTCGCCAAGGCCTGGGCCGCAACAGGCGATGGCCGTCTGGAGGTGCAGCCATTCAACACCGTCGATGGCATCGACAAGGCGCTCGCGGGCCAGGTCGACATCGCCGCTAGCGCCCGCCCGGCCTATGTGCAACGGCAGCAGGAAGCGGGGCTCACCTTCACGCCGGTGGCGTGGGATGCGCTGGTGTTCATCACCAACGCGTCCAACCCGGTCGACAACCTGACCTTGAAGCAGGTTCGCGATATCTACTACCAGCACATCACGAACTGGGCCAGGCTCGGCGGCCGCGACGAGAAGATCGATCTCGAAGGCCTGTTCCAGCAGCTCGACGGCGTCGAGTTCAGTTTCCGCGAGCTGATGTTCGGCGACGGAGACTTCCAGGCTGCCGCGCCACGCCAGTTGATCAACATCGACTCGTTGCAATCGGACGTGGCCTTGAACACCAAGGGCCTGGCGCTCTCGACCCTGGCGCACGCGCGCCGCCAAACCGGCATCAAGATATTGTCGATCGAAGGCGTGCGTCCGAGTCTCGCCACGCTTGCGAGCGGCCAGTACCCGCTGCCGATGACGATCTACCTCGCCTACAAACCTGACAGCCCGAAGCTTGCCGAGATACAGAAATTCCTCGCCTTCCTCGGCGGTGCCAAGGCCGGCGAGATCCTGCGCAGCCACGATTTGCTGCCGTATGCGCAGGCGACGACGCTGAACGCGAAGACCACGCTGGATCGCGTCAACACGGTCGGGGCCTACCTGGTCGCCGAGGGCTTGCCCGCGGCCTATGCGCCCGGCAACGTGTTTGCGCACCTGGCCGGCAATCCCCAGGAAGTTGCGCGCGCCGCGGCCTTGCAACGCACGGCCGCGAACCTGATCGAGCAACAGCGTGCCGTCGCTGCGCAGGCCGCGACCGCGGCGCCCCAGCCCGCGGCCACGACGGTCAGGCATTACAAGGTTGCCAAGGGCGATACCCTGTCGCGTGTCGCGGAAAAATTTTCGGTCAGCGTCAAGGATCTGCAAACATGGAATCACCTGCAAGGCACCATGCTGCGGATCGGGCAGGAGTTGCAGGTGTCGCACCCTTGATTGCATCGCCAACCCCCTCGGACGACGCCCATGCTTGGTCTCGCTGAAGATCGCCGCGCGCGCCGCGCGACCCCATTGGTTGCGGTGACGCGAGCGGGTTGGCCTGCATTCGCGAAATCCCTGGGCGTACGTCAGCGACGCTGGGCCAAGGCGCATGCCTTCGCCGGACAAGCCGGTGCACATTGCGTCCTGTCGGGCGCGAAAGGCGAAGTGGCACAGGTGTTGTGCGGCATCGACGCCGCGGCGCCGCAGTTCGCGCTCGGGGCGTTGCCTTATCGGCTGCCGGCCGGCGACTACCGCCTCGCCGGTGATGCGCTGTCAGTCCAGGATGCCGCGTTGGGTTGGGCGCTTGGCAGCTATCGCTTCGAACGCTACCGCACGCCGCTCAGCCAGCCGGCCCGCCTGCTGGTGCCGCGTACGGTGCTGCAGGACATCACGCCGACGCTGGAAGCCGTCGCGCGCGTGCGCGACATGGTCAACACGCCCGCCCAGGATTTCGGACCCGCCGAAGTGTGCGCCGCGGTGCGCGAGGTGGCCGGGATGTTCGGCGCCAAGTGCCGCGAGTGGCGCGGCGATGGCTTGCTGAAGGCGGGTTTCCCAACCGTGCATGCGGTCGGCCGCGCCAGCGTGCGTGCGCCGCGCGTGATCGAACTGCGCTGGGGCGATCCGAAACATCCACTGTTGGCGCTGGTCGGCAAGGGCGTGTGCTTCGATACCGGCGGGCTGGACCTGAAGACGCACGACGGCATGCGCTGGATGAAGAAGGACATGGGTGGCGCCGCGCATGCGCTCGCGCTGGCGCAACTGGTGATGGCCTCCAACCTGCCGGTGCAGTTGTTGCTGGTGATCCCCACTGTCGACAATGAGGTTTCTGGCAACGCGTTGCGCCCGGGCGACGTGATCCGCACCCGTGCCGGCATCACGGTGGAAGTGGACAACACCGATGCCGAAGGTCGCCTGATCCTGTGCGATGCGCTGGCGTTCGTGACGGAACACAATCCCGACCTGCTGATCGATTTCGCAACGCTCACCGGTGCGGCACGTGTCGCGCTGGGTCCCGATCTGCCGGCGCTGTTTGCCAGTCGCGATGCGGACGCCGAGGCCGTGCTCGCCGCGGGCCGCGCCGTGCACGATCCGCTGTGGCGCCTGCCGCTGTGGCAGCCTTACCGGATGATGATGGCGTCGTCGATCGCGGACACCTGCAATACCGGCGCCTCGCGTCACGCCGGCGCGATCACCGCCGGGCTGTACCTGCAGAACTTCGTGCCGGCGAGTGTGCCGTGGCTGCACGTCGACGTGTACGCCTGGAACGACGGCGAGCGTCCCGGTCGGCCGCGCGGCGGCGATGCGCAATCGCTGCGTGCGTTCCACGCGTTCCTGCGCGAGCGTTACGCCGGCGGCTGAGGCGTCATCGGCGTCGCCCCGATGCGGCACGTGACCCCTGTGCGTGCGCGTGCACTGGCCTGCCATAATCGTCGCGGGTCGCGCCGCCGAGAAATCCGTGCAAGGTCATTCCGGTTTGACATCCGTACTGGTGTTCCTGGTCGCGGTGGTGATCGCCGTGCCGCTGGCGCGCAAGCTGAAGCTCGGCTCGGTGCTCGGCTACCTCGCGGCGGGCGTGGTGATCGGGCCCTACGGCCTGCACCTGATCAGCAACCCTGACGCGATTTCCGGGATTTCGGAGTTCGGCGTCGCGTTGCTGCTGTTCGTGATCGGTCTCGAGTTGTCGCCGCAGCGCCTGTGGGTAATGCGGCGCACGGTGTTCGGCGCAGGTTCGGCGCAGGTGTTCGGCTCGGCGCTGCTGATCGCACTGGTGGCGACATTCGGCTTCGGGCTGCATGCGGTGGCGGCGGTGGTGGTGGGCCTGGGCCTGGCGTTTTCGTCGACCGCGTTCGGCTTGCAGATCCTCGCCGAACGCCGTGAATTGCAGAGCCCGCACGGGCGCATGGCGTTCTCGATCCTGTTGTTCCAGGACTTGCTTGCGATTCCGCTGATTGCGGCCATTCCCTTGCTGGGCCCGCATGGTGTTGGCGAAGCCGCGCATCCATCGTGGTTGACGGCGTTGCGCGTGGCGGGCGTGATCGCGGTGGTGGTGGTCGGCGGCCGCTACGCGTTGCGACCGGTGTTCCGCGCGGTCGCCAAGACGCAGTTGATCGAGGTGTCGACCGCCACCGCGTTGCTGGTGGTCATCGGTACCGCGTGGCTGATGCAGCTGGCCGGCATCTCGATGGCGCTGGGCACGTTTCTCGCCGGCGTGTTGCTGGCCGATTCCGAATACCGTCACGAGCTTGAATCCAACATCGCGCCGTTTGAAGGGTTGCTGCTCGGCTTGTTCTTCATTGCCGTCGGCATGGGTGTGAATTTCAAACTGCTGGCCGCGCACCCTTGGATCGTCGCGGGCCTGGTGGTGATGCTGCTGGCGATCAAGGCGCCGGTGCTGACGGTGGTCGGCCGCCTGGGCCGGCGCATGGGCACGCTCGATGCCCTGCGCTTGATGGCGGTGCTCGCGGGCGGCGGTGAATTCGCCTTCGTGGTGTTCAAGCTGGCGGCCGAGCGACACCTCTTGACGCGTCCGCAGCACGAGTTGCTGGTGCTGGTGATCACGCTGTCGATGGCAGCCGTGCCGCTGCTGGTGCTGGCCATCGCGCGCCTGCCCGAGGTGCGCAAACCCGTGCGTGAATACGACCGCATCGATGCCGGCAGCCCGCGCGTGATCATCGCCGGGTTCGGGCGCGTGGGACAGATCGTGGGCCGCCTGCTGCGCGCGCGCGGAATCCCGTTCGTGGCGCTGGAAAGTTCGGTCGAGCAGGTGGACCTGTCGCGCAGTCTCGCGGGCACGGAAATCTTCTTCGGTGATCCGACGCGGAGTGAAATCCTGCGCGCTGCCGGTGCCGGCAAGGCCGAGGTGTTTGTGCTGGCCACCGATGATCCCGATGCCAACGTGCGCACCGCGCGGCTGGTGCGCCGGCAGTTTCCGCACCTCCGCATCATCGCGCGTGCGCGCAATCGCCAGCATGCATTCCGGTTGATGGATCTCGCCGCGAACCCGGATGACGTGGTACGCGAGACGTTTTACTCCAGCCTGAAGATGGGCCACCTCACGCTGACCGCGCTGGGGCTTGGCGAGGAACAGGCGCGCGCCGTTGTCGCGTTGTTCCGCGAACACGACGAACAACTGCTGCGCGACCAGCACCTGGTTTACGACGACGACGTGGCCTTGCGCCAGACCACGCGCGAGGCGTACGTGGAGCTTGAACAACTGTTTGCGGCCGACACCCGCACCGCCGAAGCCGTCGACAGCGCCGACGCTGCGGCGGATGGCACGCGCCCGGACGGAACCGCCTGATGCAGGATCAGCGCGCCGGTTCGTCCACGCTGGTGTAGGCGTCCGCGCGAAAGCGCGGTGTGCAGATCGCGAGAAACACCAGGTCGTCATCGCCCGTGTTGCGGATGCGTTGCGCGGTCGCCGCCGGTATCAACACCACGTCACCCGCTGCCACGTCGCGCGGCGGTGCCGTCCCGACTTCGACGCGTCTGCGTCCGGCGAGGATCACGTAGCGCTCGCTGGTGCCGGCCAGTCGATGCCAGCGGGTGCCGGCGCCGGGCTCAACGCGTGCACGCGCGATCGATGCCGCGGGATCATCCGGCGTGTTCCACCACTCGCTGATCCAGCAGCCTTCGGCGGCAAAAAAATATTCCGCTGCAGACCGCGCGGCATCCGCTTGCGATTCGGTCATTGCCTGGCTCCGTTTCGCGTGCCTGGATGAGGCACTGTAGCCGGAGGGCGTGACGCGGCATCGGGGACGCATCTTGCTGC
>DASSNC010000070.1:0-44268 GCA_035688305.1 Rhodanobacteraceae bacterium | reverse complement strand
CCGCTCGCCAGCCGGCTGGCCGCACTGGAAAGTCGCGACACCCTGCGCTTCGCGATGTGCGGCAGCGTGGATGACGGCAAGAGCACCTTGCTCGGGCGCCTGCTGGCGGAAGCCGGGATGATCCCGGACGACCGCCTCGCGCAGATGATCCGCGACTCGAAAACCCAGGGCACGCAAAACGGCCGGCCCGATTATTCGCTGTTGCTGGATGGCCTCGAAGCCGAGCGCGAGCAGGGCATCACCATCGACGTCGCGTGGCGCTATTTCGGCACCGACAAGCGCGCCTTCATCGTTGCCGATTGTCCCGGCCACGCCCAGTACACCCGCAACATGGCCTCGGGCGCATCCAGCGCGGAGCTTGGCGTGGTGCTGGTGGACGCGCAGGCCGGCGTGATGACCCAGACCCGCCGCCATACCGCAATCCTTGCGATGTTCGGTGTGCAACACGTGCTGTTCGCGGTCAACAAGCTTGACCTGATCGACTACAACCACGCACGCTACAGCACGATCGAGCGCGAGTGCATCAAGCTCGCGCAGGACCTCGGCATCCTCAGCGCCGATGCGATTCCGGTGTCCGCGATCAATGCCGACAACCTGGTCACGCGTTCGCCGAATACGCCGTGGTACACCGGCAAGTGCTTGCTCGAATTCCTCGAATCGGTGCAGGTGGAACGCAAGGTTGATGCGGCATTCGCGCTGCCGGTGCAGTGGGTGAATCGGCCCGATCACGGTTTTCGCGGATACGAAGGCACCATCGCGGGCGGGCGCATCGCGCCCGGCAACGAGGTCGTGGTGATGCCGGGCGGACAACGCACCCGCGTGGCGCGCGTGATCGGTGGCGACTCGGACCTCGAGGTGGCCGAAGCGGGGCAGGCGGTCACACTGACGCTCACCGACCAGATCGACGTCGCCCGTGGCGACGTGATCGCCGATCCGGGCAATCCGCCGCAAGTCGCCGCGCAGTTCGCCTGCAACTTGTTGTGGCTGGACGACACCGGGTTGTTGCCGGGCCGCCGTTACTTGATGAAGCTGGCCACGCACACCACCGGCGCGCAGATCACCGAGATCAAGCACCGCATCGACCCGGACACGCAGGCACACCTTGCCGCGACGCGCCTGGCCGCCAACGAGATCGGTTACTGCAACCTGTCGCTCGATGCCGACATCGCCTACCGACCGTACCAGCAGGATCGCCGGTTGGGCGGCTTCATCCTCGTCGACCGTGAAACCGACGCGACGGTCGGCTGCGGCACCCTGGAATTCGGGCTGCGCCGCGACTCCAACGTGCACTGGCAGCAGCTTGACGTCGATCGCGCCGCGCGCGCCAGGATCAAGGGCCAGACCCCGCGCTGCCTGTGGTTCACCGGACTGTCCGGCGCCGGCAAGTCGACCATCGCCAACCTCGTGGAACGGCGCCTGTTGGCCGACGGCTTCCACACCATCCTGCTCGATGGCGACAACGTGCGCCATGGACTCAATCGCGACCTCGGCTTCACCGATGCGGATCGCGTCGAGAACATCCGTCGCGTGGCGGAAGTCGCCAAGCTCATGATGGATGCCGGCCTCGTGGTGCTGGTGTCGTTCATCTCGCCCTTCCGCGCCGAGCGCCAGCTGGCGCGCGACCTGATCGGCGAGGGCGGGTTCGTCGAAGTGTTCGTGGATGCGCCGCTGGACGTGTGCGAAGAGCGCGACGTGAAAGGGCTGTACGCCAAGGCGCGCGCCGGCAAGATTGCCAACTTCACCGGCATCGGTTCGCCTTATGAAGCACCCGAGTCGCCGGAAATCCACGTGCATTCCGATCGGGAATCGGCCGTGGATTCGGCGGCGCGGATCGTCAAGCAGATCGCCAGCTGAGCGCGTTACTCAGTTCTGCACGCGAAAATGCTTCGCGCGGCGCCCGACCAGCGCCAGCGCGGCGCGATCAGGCAATACGTCCATCAGCAGCTTGATCGCGCGGTTGGCGCGCCCGGGTACACAGATCACGCGCCCGCGCTCGACCGCGTCAAGGCCCTGCCGCACGACTGCGTCGGCGTTCATCCACATCCAGCCCGGCAATTTCGAGACCAGTGCGCGTGCCTGACTGACGTCGTGGAATTCCGAATGCGTGAAGCCGGGGCACAGTGCGCAGACGTGGATGCCGTGCGCGCCGTTCTCCAGCGCCAGCGCTTGCGACACCTTCACCAGCAGTGCCTTGGCCGGCGCATACAGCGTGTTGCCGGGTGTCGCCGGGACCAGTCCGGCGAGCGAGGCGACGTTGACGATGCGGCCGTAGTGGCGCGTGCGCATCGCCGGCAGCAGCCGGTGGCAAAGTTCCAGCGGTGCGCGGACGAGCACCTGCATGAAGCGGGCATGGGTGGTCCATTCCACCTTGTCGTAACGGCCCGGCACGCCGTAGCCGGCGTTGTTGATCAGGATGTCGACGGCGCGCCCGTCGCGCGTGGAGGCTTCCACGATACGCGCGGGCGCGGCCGAATCGGCGAGATCGTCCGCGACGGTCTGCACGTCAACGCCGTGCTGCGCATGCAGTTCGGAAGCAAGCGCTTGCAGGCGCTCCTCACGCCGCGCGGTCAGCACCAGGTCGCAGCCACGGGCGGCAAGCTGGCGTGCGAATTCGGCGCCGATTCCGGCAGAAGCGCCGGTGACGAGGGCGCGGCGGCGTGGCGTGTCGGTCATGGTGGTCACCCCGGCAGGAAAATCGCAGTTTGATTCAACGCATCGGCCTTGGCTATCCTGCCAGTCCGAATAGACGCTGGAGCGCGCCATGCGCCGCAAGTGGGTAGGGGGCAACTGGAAGATGCACGGCTCGCGGGCGATGGCGTCGGCTCTGGCCAGTGCCATCGTCGAAGCGAAGATTGGTGCAGTCGATGTGGCGTTGTTTCCACCGTTTCCATATCTGCGAGAGGTGTGCGCAGAGTGCGCGGGGTCGTCCGTTGCCGTTGGCGGACAGGATCTCAGTGAACACGAATCCGGAGCCTTTACCGGTGAGGTGTCGGCGGCGATGCTGGGTGACATCGGTTGCACGTACGTGCTGGCGGGGCATTCGGAGCGCAGGCAATACCACCACGAAAGCAGTCAACGGATCGCGGTCAAGGTCGCGCGGGCGCTGTCGCATAACCTGTTCCCGGTACTGTGCGTTGGCGAGACACTGGAAGAACACGATGCCGGTCGCACGGCCGAGGTCGTGTCGGGACAGCTCGCGCCCGTGGTCACGCACTGTGGTATCGCGGCGTTCGAGCGCATCGTGGTCGCCTACGAACCGGTCTGGGCCATTGGCACCGGGCGCACGGCCAGCCCCGCCCAGGCCCAGGAAGTCCACGCGCTGCTGCGTAGCCAGCTCGCCCGGGACGATGCTAGAATTGCCGGTTCCATCCGCATCGTTTATGGCGGCAGCGTCAAACCCGGCAATTCCGCCGAGTTGTTTGCGCAGCCGGATATCGATGGCGGCCTGATCGGTGGAGCGTCCTTGCAGGCCACCGATTTTCTTTCGATTTGTGCGGCGGCGGGCTGAGTTCCGGCGGCGTACGGGAACAAGACATGCTGTTCACGATTTTCAGCGTTTTCTACGTGCTCATCGCCGCGGCGATGATCGTGCTGATCCTGATGCAGCGCGGTGACGGCGCCAACGCAGGCGCCAGCTTCGGCGGCGGCGCGTCCGGCACCGTGTTCGGCGCGCGCGGGTCGGCCAGCTTCCTGACCCGCACGACGGCGGTACTTGCGGCGCTGTTCTTCCTGCTCAGCCTCGGCATGGGCATTTACTTGAGCCATCATGGCGTCAGACCCAGCCCGAAGCAGACGCTTGGCGTGATGGCGGGTGTCGAGAGTTCGGCGCCGGCTGCAAGCGCGCCAGCGGCATCCGCCGCACCTGCCAGTGCGCCGGCGGCGGCTGTACCGGTGCAGCAATCGGAAGTTCCGGTAGCGCCGGCGGCCTCGGCAGCCGCGAAGTCGGAAGTTCCGGCGGCACCGGCCACGTCGGCGCCGTCAGCCTCGCATTGATTTTGCTTTCGTGAGAAATCCGGCGCATGGATGTGCCGGGCGGATTCCATGGACTGTTTTTGCTCTTGTGAAAAGTCGCGCACACGGATGTGCGCGGTGGTTCTCAGGGATGAGCTCCATGCCCAGGTGGCGGAATTGGTAGACGCACTACCTTGAGGTGGTAGCGGGTAACACCGTAGGGGTTCGAGTCCCCTCTTGGGCACCAACGAAACGAAACGCGCGCTTGCTAGTTCCGCAGCGCGCGTTTTTTTTTGACTGCGGAATGCAACGATTGTGGCGCGAGCCGCGATGCGATTCGTTCGCAATGGCACATCCGCGATTGCGGCGTGGGTGGTGTGCATGCGAAAATTCCGCAGCTAACGCGGAACGAACCTCATGCTCGCTGGCTATTGGCCCATCCTGCTTTTTCTGATTGTCGCCGGAGGCATCGGCGTCGCGCTGATCGCCATCGGCTGGATCGCCGGGCCGCGGCGCCCGAGCGCCGAGAAGTATTCGCCCTACGAGTGCGGCTTCGAGGCATTCGAGGGCGCGCGCATGAAGTTCGATGTGCGCTATTACCTCATCGCGATCCTGTTCATCATCTTCGATCTGGAAATCGCGTTCCTGTTTCCGTGGGCGGTGGTGTTCAAGGACATCGGCATCGTGGCGCTGATCGAGATGTTCACGTTCCTCACGCTGCTGGTGGTCGGCTTCGTGTACGTGTGGAAGAAGGGAGCACTGGAATGGGATTGATTTCCGCCGTCGACAAGTCGATGCACAACCCGGTTCCGATCGGGCGCGTCGATGACATCCTGCGTCCCGAGGCCGACAACCCGATCATGCAGCGCGGTTTCGGTGTCACCACGGTGGATGCGCTGTTCAATTGGGCGCGCACCGGATCGATGTGGCCGATGACGTTCGGCCTGGCCTGCTGCGCGGTGGAGATGATGCACGCGGGCGCTTCGCGCCTCGACCTCGACCGCTACGGCGTGATCTTCCGCCCGTCGCCGCGCCAGTCCGACGTGATGATCGTGGCCGGCACCCTGGTCAACAAGATGGCCCCGGCGTTGCGCAAGGTCTACGACCAGATGCCCGAGCCCAAGTGGGTGATCTCGATGGGTAGTTGCGCCAACGGCGGCGGCTACTACCACTATTCCTATTCGGTGGTGCGTGGCTGCGATCGCATCGTGCCGGTCGACATCTACGTGCCGGGTTGTCCGCCGACCGCCGAGGCGCTGGTTTACGGGATTCTGCAGTTGCAGAAGAAAATCCGCCGCACCAACACGATCGCCCGCTGACCGCCCATGGCCAATACCACACCCGAACAAATGGCCGAGCGGTTGCGTGCGTGCTTTGGCGAACACATTGTGAGCGCCGACGTTGCGCACGCGCAGGTGACCATCGAAGTGACCGCCGCGCGCCTCGTCGAGGTTTGCACCGCGCTGCGTGATGACGCTGAATTCCGCTTCGAGCAACTCACCGACCTGTGCGGCGTCGACTTCCTGAGTTTCGGCGAAGGCGAGTGGGCCACGTCGGATACCGCCACCGGGCAGGGCTTCGGCCGCGGCGTCACCGGCGACAAGATCGTCGGCCGCTTCGGCTGGGACAACCGTCCGCAGCATCCGCAATTCCTCGGCCGCTTTGCGTCGGTCGTGCACCTGATTTCCTACACCCACAACACCCGCCTGCGCGTGCGTTGCTTCGCGCCGGAGGATGCCCTGCCGGTATTGCCGACCTTGACCAACGTGTGGCCGTCGGCCAATTGGTACGAACGTGAAGCGTTCGACCTTTACGGCATCATCTATGAAGGCCACCCGGACCTGCGCCGCATCCTGACCGACTACGGTTTCGTCGGGCATCCATTCCGCAAGGATTTCCCGCTGATCGGCAACGTCGAGGTGCGTTACGACCCCGCGGCCAAGCGCGTGGTGTACGAGCCCGTCACCTCGGTGACGCCGCGCGTGACCGTGGCGCGCGTGGTGCGCGAAGACTCGCGCTGGAACACCTCGCGCGCAGAAGCCGCCGACGACTGGAAGGACAACTGACGTGGCCGAAACCACCGACCAGAGCGGCGAAATCCGCAGCTACACGATGAACTTCGGACCCCAGCACCCGGCCGCGCACGGCGTGCTGCGGTTGGTGATGGAGATGGAAGGCGAGACCATCCTGCGCATCGATCCGCATGTCGGCCTGCTGCATCGCGGCACCGAGAAGCTGGCCGAGTCCAAGCCGTTCAATCATTCGATCGGCTACATGGATCGCCTCGATTACGTGTCGATGATGTGCAACGAGCACGCCTACGTGCGCGCGATCGAGCAGTTGATCGGCGTCGAAGCGCCCGAACGCGCGCAATGGATCCGCACGTTGTTCGACGAAGTCACCCGCATCCTCAATCACCTGATGTGGATCGGTTCCAACGCGCTCGACCTCGGCGCGATGGCGGTGTTCCTGTACGCGTTCCGCGAACGCGAGGAACTGATGGACTGCTACGAAGCGGTGTCGGGCACGCGCATGCATGCCACGTACTACCGCCCCGGCGGCGTGTTTCGCGACCTGCCGGCGAAGATGATCCAGTACAAGGAATCGCCCTGGCACAAGGGCAAGGACCTCAAGCGCATGAATGCGTGGCGCGAGGGTTCGATGCTGGATTTCCTGGAAGCCTTCGCGAAGGATTTCCAGCACAAGGTCGATGAGTACGAAGAACTCCTCACCGACAACCGCATCTGGAAGCAGCGCACCGTCGACATCGGCATCGTCAGCCCCGAGCGCGCGATGGCGCTGGGCATGACCGGCCCGATGCTGCGTGGGTCCGGCGTCGAGTGGGACCTGCGCAAGACGCAGCCGTACGCGAAATATGCCGAAGTCGATTTCGACATTCCGGTCGGCACCCACGGCGACTGCTACGACCGCTACCTGGTGCGCGTCAACGAGATGCGCCAGTCGGGGCGGATCATCCTGCAGTGCGTGGATTGGCTGAAGAAGAATCCCGGCCCGGTGATGATCGAGAACTACAAGGTCGCGCCACCCAGCCGCGAAGACATGAAGGAATCGATGGAAGCGCTGATCCATTGGTTCAAGCTGTTCACCGAGGGCTACAGCGTGCCGGCCGGCGAAACCTACGCAGCGGTTGAAGCGCCGAAGGGCGAATTCGGCTGTTACATGATTTCCGATGGCGCCAACAAGCCGTTCCGCGTGCACCTGCGGGCACCCGGCTTTGCGCACCTGTCGTCGATCAACGAACTCACCGCCGGGCACATGCTGCCGGACGTGGTGGCGATGATCGGTACTTACGACTTGGTGTTCGGGGAGGTTGACCGGTGATTTGCCCAATTATCACCAGAGCGACGTCCGTGTCTTCTGCCGCGCCGTCCCACGGCGCGGGTGACTTTCTCTTGCGTGGCCAAGAGAAAGTCACCAAAGAGAAGGCCACCCCGCAGACGCGCCTTCCGCACATCCATGTGCTGCAGGTTCGCTCGCGGACTCCGGGGTTCGCCGACGGTCCATCCATGGACCTGCGGCGAACTGGCCCACATCCTGTGGGCCATCCTTCGGACTTATCCTGCGTCCGCTCACCACGTCCGAGGGGCCCCGTTGGCGCGCATCCTGCGCGCCTCGGCGTCATGCTACGGCGCCGGGATCGCTTCGTTGCCGGCCGTCCATGGCCTGCGGCGCCGAGGCTGGCAAGGTCACAGGTCATGGATGACCGGGCAGCGGAGCCAAAACCGGCGCCGTTGGCGGTGCCGAGAAGCGCAGCCGAATGGACGGGAAAGCGCCGGATGTCCGAGCACAGGGACGTGCGAGTTCGGCGCGGCGGCCATTCGGCGAGCATCGCAGGGAAGTCGAACGAACATGACGTTCGTTCGACCATCGCCACAGGCGCGATGGTCTTTGGCTACTTTCTGACAAAACAGAAAGTAGCCCGCTCGCGCAGCGAGCGGAACCGCTTTGTGGGGGGCGAGCGGAAAATGGCAGGGATGCCGTTCCAAACCAGGCAGAGGGCGGCATGAAACCCACCGGCAATTACAACAAGGTCAAGGACGTCGACCCGATGACGGTGTTGACCGACGACACGCGCGCGCGCATCGACCATTGGGCGGCGAAGTTTCCGCCCGAACGCAAGCGCTCGGCCTTGATCCAGGGTTTGATGGCGGCGCAGGAACAAAACGGCGGTCATCTCACCGATGGGCTGATGGTGGCGACCGCGAAGTATCTCGGCCAGCCGCCGCTGTACGCCTACGAGGTTGCGACGTTCTACTCGATGTTCGAGACCGAGAAGGTCGGGCGCCACAATGTCGCGGTGTGTACCAACATTTCGTGCTGGCTGAACGGTGCCGACGGCATCGTGCAACATTGCGAAAAGAAGCTTGGCGTGAAGCTGGGCGAAAGCACGGCCGATGGGCGCGTGTACTTCAAGAGGGAAGAGGAATGCCTCGCGGCTTGCTGCGGCGCGCCGATGATGGTGGTCGACGGCCACTACCACGAACACCTCACGCCCGAGAAGGTCGATGAAATTCTGGATGGATTGAAATGAAGATGTAGGAGCCTGCGTGCAGGCGATTGCTTCCAGGTCGCCTGCACGCAGGCTGCTACCAAAGCAGAAACGAATATGGCATACGGTCCCAAACCCGCTGAACACCAGGTCGTCTACACCACGCTGCATTTCGATACGCCGTGGACGCTCGACAATTACCGCAAGACTGGCGGCTGGCAGGCGTGGGAAAAAATCCTGGCCGAAAAAACCGACCCGGCCGCGATCATCGACGAGTTGAAGAAAAGTGCACTGCGCGGCCGCGGTGGCGCGGGCTTCCCGACCGGCATGAAGTGGTCGTTCATGCCGCGCAACGCGCCGGGGCAAAAATACATCCTGTGCAATTCGGATGAATCCGAACCGGGCACCTGCAAGGACCGCGACATCCTGCGCTTCAACCCGCACGCGGTGCTCGAAGGCATGGCGATTGCCTGCTACGCCACCGGCTCGACGGTCGCCTACAACTACCTGCGCGGCGAGTTCCACCACGAGCCCTTCGAACACATCGAGCAGGCGCTGCACGACGCCGAGGCGGCGGGCCTGCTGGGCAGGAACATCCGCGGTACCGGCATTGATGTCACCATCCACAACGCGCTCGGCGCCGGCGCCTACATCTGCGGCGAAGAAACCGCGTTGATGGAATCGCTGGAAGGCAAGAAGGGCTGGCCGCGTTACAAACCGCCGTTCCCCGCCAACTTCGGACTGTACGGCCGGCCCAGCACCATCAACAACACCGAGACCTACGCCTCGGTGCCGGCGGTATTGCGCCAGGGCGCCGACTGGTTCCTGAACCTCGGCAAGCCCAACAACGGCGGTCCGAAGATCTTCTCGGTGTCGGGCCACGTCAACAAACCCGGCAATTACGAAATTCGTCTCGGCACGCCGTTCGCCGACCTGCTGGCGCTGGCCGGTGGCGTACGCAACGGGCACAAGCTGAAGGCAGTGATTCCGGGTGGCTCTTCGATGAAGGTGTTGAAGGCCGACAAGATGATGGAATGCACCATGGATTACGACTCGATCCGCGCTGCGGGTTCGGGCCTGGGTTCCGGTGCAGTGATCGTGATGGACGAGACCACCTGCATGGTGCGCGCGTGCGAGCGCATCTCCCGGTTCTACCACATGGAATCGTGCGGCCAATGCACGCCGTGCCGCGAAGGCACCGGCTGGATGCACCGCGTTCTGAGCCGCATCGTCGCCGGGGGCGGCACCCCGGATGACCTGCATCGCCTCAAGGCCGTGGCGGGACAGATCGAAGGCCACACCATCTGCGCATTCGGCGAAGCCGCCGCGTGGCCGGTGCAGGCCATGCTTGCCAATTTCTGGGACGAGTTCGAGTACTACTGCAAGAACGGACGTTCGATGGTTGACGATCAGTTGGGGAAAGCCGCATGAGCGCTTTGGCTCTTGTAGGAGCGTGCGTGCACGCGACCGCTTGCCAGCACGCTGGCTCCTGCACTATTTCCGTAACGGTAACGAAGGTGCACGCATGAGCGCGCAACCGAAAGACACTGCGCCGCCGGTCGAGATGGTCGAGCTGGAGGTTGACGGTCACCCGGTCAAGGCCCCCAAGGGTTCGATGATCATCCAGGCCACCGACGCCGCGAAGATTCCGGTGCCGCGTTTTTGCTATCACGAGAAGCTGCCGATCGCGGCCAATTGCCGCCAGTGCATGGTGGAAGTGGAGATGGGCGGCAAGCTGGTGCCAAAACCGCAACCTGCCTGCGCCACGCCGGTCGCGGCCGGCATGAAGGTGTTCACGCGCTCGCCCAACGCGATGAAGTGGCAACGCAACACCATGGAGTTCCTGCTGATCAACCACCCGCTGGATTGCCCGATCTGCGATCAGGGCGGCGAGTGCGAGTTGCAGGACATTTCGATGGGCTACGGGCGTTCGGTGACGCGCTTCACCGAACGCAAGCGCACGATCTCCGACGAGAACATCGGGCCGCTGGTCGCGACCGAGATGACGCGCTGCATCCATTGCACGCGCTGCGTGCGTTTCGTCGGCGAGATCGCGGGTACGCACGAGCTTGGCGACATGAGCCGCGGCGATCGCCATGTGATCGGCACCTACATCGGCCGCACGATTGAATCGGAACTTTCCGGAAACGTCATCGACGTGTGCCCGGTGGGCGCGCTCACCGACAAGGTCTATCAGTTCAAGGCGCGCGCATGGGAGATGATCGCCAAGCCGTCGATCGGTTACCACGACGCGCTGGGTTCAAACCTGTGGTTGCACACCAAGCGTGGCAAGACCCTGCGGGTGGTGCCGCGCGACAACGAAGCCATCAACGAGTGCTGGCTGGCCGATCGCGACCGCTACAGCCACGAAGGCCTGTATGCGGACGATCGCGCCGACAAGCCGCTCATCCGCAAGGGCGGCGAGCTGGTCGCAGTGGAATGGGACGAGGCGATCGCCTTCGTCGCCGCTGGCTTGAAGCAGGCTGGCAGCCATGTCGGCGCATTGCTCGCGCCGATGACGTCATGCGAAGAGGGTGCCTTGCTCGCGCAGCTGCTGCGCGGTCTCGGCAGCGAACACATCGAGCATCGCCTGCGCATACAGGATCTGTCGGATGGCGGGCCGGCAGGGCAGAATTTCGAGATGCCGGTGGAGCAGGTGCAGGATGTCGCCGCCGCGCTGGTCATCGGCTGCAACCCGCGCAGCGAGATGCCGTTGCTCAACCACCGCCTGCGCCATGCCAGCCGCCACGATGCCGCGAGGCATGCGGTGTCGAACCCCGCGCACTACGATGTTTCCGAAGTGCATGGCGCCAGGATCTTTGCGCTGAATCCCGTCCACTTCGATGGCAACTTCGATCTGGCCGGCGACAAGGCTTTCGCGCCGCAGGATTTCGTCGATGCGTTGCTGATCACGGCGAAGGCGGCGGGCGTAACCAGCGACGATCCGGCGCTGGCCGCTGCGATCGCCGCCGCCGACGACAAGGATGATGCGCGCGAATGGGCCGCGGCCCTGCGCGAAGCCAAGTCATCCGTCGTGATCCTCGGTGCGGCCGCGACCGAACACCCGCAGGCTGCGTGGCTGCGCGCGCTGGCACGCGCGATCGCCAAGGCCACCGGCAGCGCGTTCAATGAGTTGCCGTCCGGCGCCAATGCGGTCGGTCTCGCACGCGTCGGTGCGCAGTCGGCCGGCGGTGTGAAGGCGGTGCTTGAGCACGCGCCGAAGGCGCTGATTACCTGGCAGACCGGCTCGCAGGATACCTACGCGCCGTCGGCCTACGAGCATGCGCGCAAGTCCGCCGACTTCTACGTCTACGCCGGTGCCTACGCCTGCGAGGGCGTGCGCGCGACGGCGAATGCGGTGTTGCCGCTGGGCCTGCCGCCGGAAATCGACGGCACCTACGTGAACGTGGACGGCGTCGTGCAGGCGGTCGCTGCCGGGTCCGCGTTGCCGGGCGACGCGCGGCCGGGCTGGAAGGTATTGCGCGCGCTCGGAGCGGCGCTCGGTGTCGCGGGCTTCGACTTCGTCGAGCTCGGCGATTTGCACAAGCAGATCGCCGCGCAGGTGGGACAGCCCGTGGCCGCTGCGCCCAAGGCGCTCGGGCAACGCGCGGCCCGTGCCGCGGGCGTATTGACGCGCGTGGCGACGGTCGGCATCTATCGCGGCGATGGGGTGGTGCGGCGTGCCACGGCCTTGCAGAAGCACCCCTTGAATCGCGCACCGGCATTGCGCATCGGCGCCGACGATGCGCACGCGTTGGGCCTGTCGGATGGCGGCAAGGCCGAGGTCAATGGCGTCGAGTTGCCGGTGCTGATTGATGCTGCGGTGCCGAAGGGTTGCGCGTGGATCGAGGCCGGATTCAAGGCAACCGGATCGCTGCCGCCGCATGGCGCTGCGCTCGCGATCAAGGCGGTGGCCGCATGAACATGAACTCCGACTCGATGATGGTGTTGTGGACGCTCGGCAAGATCCTCATCGTTGCGGTGCCGGTGATCATTACTGTCGCGTTCTACGTGTGGTGGGAACGCAAGGTGATCGGCTGGATGCACGTGCGCATGGGGCCGAACAAGATCGGTCCGTTCGGCTTGCTGCAGGCGTTCGCGGATGTGACCAAGCTCCTGATCAAGGAGATCATCGTCCCGACCAACGCCAACCGCTTCCTGTATTTCACCGCGCCGTTGCTGTCGGTGATTCCGGCGCTGGCGGTGTGGGCGATCGTGCCGTTCGACCAGGGCCTGGTGATTTCCGACGCGAACGCGGGTGTACTGTTCCTGCTGGCGATGACCTCGCTCGGCGTGTACGGCATCATCCTCGCCGGTTGGGCCTCGAACTCGCGCTATGCGTTGTTGGGTGCGATGCGCGCCGCCGCGCAGATGATTTCCTATGAAATCTGCATGGGCATGGCGCTGGTGTGCGTGCTGGTACTGGCCGGAAGCTTGAATTTCACGGCGATCGTCGATGCGCAGGCGGGATCGAAGGGCCTGTTCGACTGGTTCTGGCTGCCGCTGCTGCCGATGTTTTTCGTGTATTACATCTCGGGTGTAGCGGAAACCAACCGCCTGCCGTTCGACGTGGCCGAAGGTGAATCGGAAATCGTCGCGGGCTTCCACGTGGAGTATTCGGGTTCGGCGTTCGCGCTGTTCTTCCTCGCCGAATACGCCAACATGATCCTGTTGTCGTTCCTCGCACCGATCCTGTTCATGGGCGGCTGGCTCAGCCCGTTCCAGGGTTGGGGTCTCGGCTGGTTGTCGGAAGCGGGCTGGTGGTGGTTGTTCCTGAAGTTCTTCGTGTTCGCCACGTCGTTGTTGTGGCTGCGCGCGACCTTCCCGCGCTACCGCTACGACCAGATCATGCGGCTCGGCTGGAAGGTGTTCATCCCGATCTCGATTGCGTGGATCTTCGTGGCCGGGTTGCTGCGCTATTTCGACGTCGTGACGATAGGGCATTGAGATGGAGTTTTTGACATGAAGCGCGTCGTCGCATATCTCAAGAGCCTGTTGCTGCTCGAACTCGCGGCAGGGTTGTGGCTGACCCTGAAGTATCTGTTCAAGCCGAAATACACCTTGCGCTTCCCGATGGAGACCATCCCGCGCTCGGTGCGCTTCCGCGGCTTGCATGCATTGCGCCGCTATCCGAACGGCGAGGAGCGCTGCATCGCGTGCAAGCTGTGCGAAGCGGTGTGCCCGGCGCTCGCGATCACGATCGACTCGGCGCCGCGCGCCAGCGACGGCCAGCGCCGCACGACGCGCTACGACATCGATCTGTTCAAGTGCATCTATTGCGGCTTCTGCGAGGAGAGCTGCCCGGTCGATTCCATCGTGCTCACCGACCTGCTTGAGTACCACATGGAACGCCGCGGCGAAAACGTGGTGACCAAACCCCAATTGTTGGCGATCGGCGACCGTTTCGAGGCAAGCATCGCCGCGAACCGTGCGCAGGATGCGGCGTACCGATGAACTTTTTCCCACCTACGGACCCCACCCCGACCCTCCCCCGCTTGCGGGGGAGGGGGACTCGCGCGCAGCGCGAGTGGGAGGGGGGAAGTGCACATGGCATGGTCGAATAGCAACATGCACGCAACTCTCCAGATGGTCTGCTTCATCGTGTTCGCCGCGGTCGCCGTCGGCGCCGCGCTCGCAGTGGTCGCGGCCAAGAACACCGTGCACGGCGTACTCGCGCTGGTGCTCACGTTTTTCTCCACGGCCTGCATCTGGATGCTGGCCGAGGCGGAATTCCTGTCGCTGGCGCTGGTGGTGGTGTACGTCGGCGCGGTGATGGTGTTGTTCCTGTTCGTGGTGATGATGCTCGACATCGACCTGGAGCCGATGCGCGAGGGTTTCATCAAGTACCTGCCGGTTGGCATCGCCGCCGCTGCCATCATGCTGGTTGAAATGCTCGGCATCATCGGGGTGCGTGCGCTCAACGTGGTGCCGGGCCCGGATCCCGCCGGCGCATCCAACATCAAGTGGCTCGGGGATGCGCTGTACACGCGCTTCCTGCTGCCCTTCGAGATCGCCGCATTGATCCTGACCGTGGGGTTGGTCGCGGCGGTCGTTCTGGCTCTGCGGGTGCGCACGTTCTCCAAGCGCCAGAATCCGGCCAGGCAGTCGGCGGTGCGCGCTGCCGGTCGCGTGCGCATGGTGAAAATGGCAGCGGTGGCGCCGCCATCCGCACCCGCCAACGAGGAGCCGCAGGCATGATCGCGATCCCGCTTTCCTGGTACATCGTGTTCGCGACGGTGCTGTTTTGCATCGCCATCGCGGGCATCTTCATCAACCGCAAGAACGTGATCGTGCTGCTGATGTGCATCGAGCTGATGCTGCTCGCCGTCAACACCAACTTCGTCGCGTTCTCGCGCTTCCTCGGCAATCCCGACGGACAAGTGTTCGTGTTCTTCATCCTGACGGTGGCCGCCGCCGAATCCGCAATCGGCCTCGCCATCGTCGTCCTGATGTTCCGCAATCGCCGCACGATCAACGTCGGCGAAATCGACTCGCTGCGCTACTAGGGGGACGCCGCATGAATCATCGTTGCATGCGATGCCGCGCCCCTGGCGACGCGACCAACCGGGAAACCATTGCCGTGATGCGCGAGGTGCAGCCGTGATCAGCCAGAACATCCTGATCGTGCTGGCGGTGGCGCCGCTGGTCGGCGCCCTGATTGCGGGCCTCGGCCGCAAGCAGGTCGGGCGTGCCGGCGCGGCTGCCATCGCGATCATTTCCGTGGCACTGTCGTTTGCGTTGTCGTGCGTGGTTTTCTACCAACTGGTGTGGGGCGGCGCGCCCGTCTTCAACCACGACGTCTACACCTGGCTGGAAGTCGGCAAGTTCTCGATCGGCATCGGCTTCCTGGTCGATCGCCTGACCGCGTTGATGCTGGTCACCGTCACCTTCGTCTCGCTGATGGTGCACATCTACACCATCGGTTACATGCGCGACGATCCTGGTTTCCAGCGCTTTTTCGCCTACATCGCGCTGTTCACCTTCTCGATGCTGATGCTGGTGCTGGCCAACAATTTCCTGCAGCTGTTCGTGGGCTGGGAACTGGTGGGCCTGGTTTCGTACCTGCTGATCGGCTTCTGGTTCGAACGGCCGACCGCCTCGGCGGCGGCGTTGAAGGCATTCATCGTCAACCGTGTGGGCGACTTCGGCTTCATCCTCGGCATCGCCGCGGTGCTGTACGCGTTCCACACGCTGGATTACTCCGCCGTGTTCGCGCAGGCGCCGGATCTCGCCGGTCGCACCATCGAGGTGGTGAATGGGCATCCGTGGTCGCTGGCCACCCTGATCTGCCTGCTGCTGTTCGTGGGTGCGTGCGGCAAGTCCGCGCAGGTGCCGTTGCACGTGTGGCTGCCCGATTCGATGGAAGGCCCGACCCCGATCTCGGCCTTGATCCATGCGGCGACCATGGTCACCGCGGGCATCTTCATGGTGGCGCGCATGTCGCCGCTGTACGAGATGTCGCCGGCCGCGCTGTCGGTGGTGCTGATCGTGGGTGCGACCACGGCGTTCTTCATGGGCCTGGTCGGCATCGTGCAGAACGACATCAAGCGCGTGATCGCGTATTCCACCTTGTCACAGCTTGGCTACATGGTGGTGGCGCTGGGTGCGTCCGCCTACGCGGCCGGTATCTTCCACCTGATGACGCATGCGTTCTTCAAGGCGCTGCTGTTCCTCGGTGCCGGCTCGGTGATCGTGGCCATGCACCACGAGCAGGACATGCGCTACATGGGCGGCCTGCGCAAGTACATGCCGGTCACCTGGATCACGATGTGGATCGGTTCGCTGGCACTGGTCGCGACGCCCGGTTTTTCGGGGTTCTTCTCGAAAGACCAGATCATCGACGCGGTGCGCGATTCGCACATCTTCGGTTCGACCTATGCGTACTGGTGCGTGCTGCTGGGCGTGTTCGTCACCGCGCTCTACACCTTCCGCCTGCTGTACCTGACCTTCCACGGCAAGGAACGCTTCAAGGTCGAGCACGGCGCACACGATTCGCACGACCATCACCAGGGGCTGCTGGCGCACGCGCCGAAGGAGTCGCCGTGGGTGATCACGGTGCCGCTGGTGTTGCTGGCGATTCCGTCGGTCATCATCGGTTGGTTCACGATCAAGCCACTGTTGTATGGCGACTGGTTCGGGAGCGCGATCAAGGTGCTGCCCGGGCACGACGTGCTGGCGAAGATGGGCGAGGAGTTCCACGGCACGCTGCCGATGTTCTGGCACAGTTTTCTCACTGCGCCGTTCTGGATCGCGTTTGCCGGCTTCGCGGTGGCGACCTACGTGTACCTGTTCAACCCCGCGCTCGCCGATCGCGCAGCGCGCATGTTCCTGCCGGTGTATCGCATGCTCACCCGCAAGTTCTGGGTGGACGAGGTTTACTACAACCTGTTTGCGCGCGGCGGCCTGAAGTTGGGTCGCGTGTTCTGGAAGGGCGCGGACGCCGGCCTCATCGACGGGGCGATGGTCAACGGCTCCGCCGCGGTGGTCGAGCGCAGCTCGCGCGTGTTCCGCCGCCTGCAAACCGGATTTCTCTACCACTACGCATTTGCGATGATCCTGGGCCTGATCCTGCTGTTGGGTGGCCTCTGGTACTGGGGGCTGCACTGATGGCCGGCACGCAACGCTTCAAGACCGTAGGTTGGGCTGACGCCGGCTTCATCGGCGGAAGCCCACCGTTCCCGGCCAGCCATTGGGCTTCGCAAAAAGCCGCTCAGCCCAACCTGCGCACTGGGGAATCCGCATGAGCACCTGGCCCATCCTCAGCATCCTGACCTGGCTGCCGTGTGCAGGCGCGATCCTCGTGCTGCTCGCTGGCGATGCGCGCCCGCGCGTCGCGCGCTGGCTGACGCTCGCGTTCACCGTCATCACCTTCGCTTTGAGCCTGGTGATGTTGTGCCAGTACCAGGCCGGCCCCGGTGGCTTCCAGCTGCAGGAGAACCTGGCCTGGATTCCCGGCATCCACACCAGCTATCACCTGGGCGTGGACGGCATTGCCGTGGCCCTGATCGTGCTGACCACGTTCACCTCGATCCTCGTGATTGGCGGCGCGTGGCAGGTGGTCAAGGACAAGGTGCACCAATACATGGCGGCGATGCTGGTGCTCGAAGGCCTGCTGATCGGCGTGTTCTGCGCGATGGACGCGCTGCTGTTCTACCTGTTCTTCGAGGCCATCCTGATCCCGATGTTCTTCCTGATCGGCATCTGGGGCGGTCCGCGCCGCGTGTACGCCACACTGAAGTTCTTCATCTACACGTTCTTCGGTTCGATCTTCTTCCTGATCGGCCTGCTGTACATGTACCACCGTGCCGGCACCTTCGACCTGCAGACGTTGTGGGCGTTCCCGTTCACGATGCAGGAACAGACCTGGTTGTTCTTCTCGTTCCTGATCGCGTTTGCGGTCAAGACGCCGATGGTGCCGGTGCATACCTGGTTGCCGGATGCGCATGTCGAGGCGCCCACCGGCGGCTCGGTGATCCTGGCTGCAATCATGCTCAAGGTCGGCACCTACGGCTTCATCCGTTTCTCGCTGCCGATCACGCCGGATGCCTCGCAACATTTCGCGTGGCTGGTGATCGTGCTGAGCCTCATCGCGATCATCTACATCGGCTATGTCGCGCTGGTGCAGCCGGACATGAAGAAGCTGGTCGCGTATTCATCCATCGCGCACATGGGCTTCGTGACGCTTGGCCTGTTCATCGTCTACATGCTGGCCCGCGAACAACATGACGTGCAGACCGCAGCGCTCGGCGTACAGGGTGCGGTGGTGCAGATGGTGTCGCATGGCTTCGTTTCGGGCGCGCTGTTCACCTGCATCGGCGTGATGTACGACCGCCTGCACACCCGCGAAATATCCGCCTATGGCGGGCTAGCCAAGGTGATGCCGTGGTTCGCCGCGTTCTGGGTGCTGTTCGCGATGGCCAATACTGGCCTGCCGTTCACCTCGGGCTTCGTCGGCGAGTTCATGGTGATCCTGTCCGCGTTCACGGCCAACCCGTGGATCGCGCTGCTCGCTGCGTACTCGCTGATCATCGGTGCCGGTTACACGCTGTATCTCGTCAAACGCATCGTGTGGGGCACCGCACCGACCAAGGAGGCCGCCGCGATGCCGGAAATCAATACGCGCGAGGGCCTGGTGCTCGGCGCCTTCGCCGTCGCGGTGCTGGCGCTGGGTGTGTACCCGTGGCCGCTGATGCACCTGATGGATTCATCGGTGGCGCAACTCGTGACCCATTTGCTGGCCAGCAAGATCGGATGAGGATCCAAGCATGTTTTCCGTGAACGACCTGCTGGTGATGGTGCCCGAGCTGTATATGACGGCTGCGGCGTGCCTGGTGTTGCTGTTCGACGTGTTCATCAAGGACGAACAGCGCGATGCCACCCATTGGCTCGCGATCATCGTGATGCTGGGCGGCATTTTCCTGGTGATCCACGGCCAGCCGGCGGATACCGTGACCGCGTTTGGCGGCATGTTCGTGCGCGACCACATGGCCGAGATCCTGAAAGTCACGGTGCTGATCGCGACGACCCTGATGTTCGTGATCGCACGTCCGTGGTTGAAGGATCGCCAGCTCTTCATCGGCGAGTTCTACGCGCTGGCAATCTTCTCGGTGCTCGGGGTGATGCTGCTGGTTTCGGCCGGCAGCCTGATCACCGTCTACCTCGGGTTGGAATTGTTTGCGTTGCCGGCCTTTGCGCTGGTGGCGCTGAACCGTGAATCGAAGCTGTCCTCGGAAGCGGCGATCAAGTTCTTCGTGCTCGGTGCGCTGGCTTCGGGCCTGATGCTGTTCGGCATGTCGCTGATCTACGGGGCCACCGGCACGCTGGCGCTGGACAAGATCTTCGCGGTGGCAGGCACCACCCTGCATCCGAATTTGCTGAAGCTGGGCCTGGTGTTCCTGGTGGTCGGGATCGGTTTCGAATTCGGCGCGGTGCCGTTCCACATGTGGCTGCCCGATGTTTACGAAGGCGCGCCCACGCCGATCGCGATGTACATCAGTGCGGTGCCCAAGCTGGCTGCGGTGGGGCTGGCCTACCGCCTGCTGGAGGTGGGCCTCGGTCCACTGGCGGCGGACTGGAGCGTGATGCTGGCGATCATGGCGGCGCTGTCGCTTATTGTCGGCAATGTCGTTGCGATTGCGCAGAAGAACTTCAAGCGCATGCTGGCGTACTCCACGATTTCGCACATGGGCTTCGTGTTCCTCGCGTTGTCCAACCCGACGCCGGAAGGCTACTCGGCGGCGCTGTTCTACGCGGTCTGCTTTGCACTGATGGAAACCGTGGCCTTCGGCGTGATCCTGGCACTGGGGCGCAAGGGCTTCGAGTGCGACATGATCGACGACCTGAAGGGCCTCAACCGGCGCTCGCCGTGGTTCGCCGGGATGATGGCGATCGCGATGTTTTCACTGGCCGGCATTCCACCGCTGTGGGGCTTCGCCGCCAAGGTGCTGGTGCTGAAGGCGGCGATCGATGGCGGCATGTTGTGGCTCGCGATCGTCGCGATCATCTGCGCCATCATCGGGCTTTTCTACTACCTGCGCGTCGTCAAGGTCATGTACTTCGACGCGCCGGTGGAAGGCGCCGAACCGTTGCGGGCCAAGCCCGATTTCGTGTTGCGCACCGTGCTGTCAATCAATGCACTGGGCCTGATCGCAATGATCGGGTTCTCGGGCGTGTTGCTCAAGTGGTGCATGGCCGCGTTCGGGGCTTGAGGGCACGTCCTGAAGTGCCCGGATTGCGCCGCATATCTTGCAAAACGAGCGTTTGAACGCCATAATGCGCGTTCCCTGTTGCGGGGTGGAGCAGTCTGGCAGCTCGTCGGGCTCATAACCCGAAGGTCGCAGGTTCAAATCCTGCCCCCGCTACCAGTTTCGCGGCCGGATGGATCCAGTCGCGGTTGACGGTCAAGGATGACCGGCACGTGGACTCCGCATGGATGCGGTACGCCGGGTTCAGGATCAAAACCGGCGATCTTAAGGAATGGGCCTCGTGCCCATTTTTTATTTCCGGAATTTGTGATTCGACATGGATACCGCAGCAATAGCCGAACGTGTGGCGCCAGCCCTGCAGGAACTTGGCCTGGAATGCCTCGGCGTGGAGTGGAACGCCGGCCACGGCGGTGGCCTGCTGCGTGTGTACATCGATTCGCTGGATCACACGGGTGATGCGGCGAACGCAGTCGGCGTCGATGATTGCGAGGCTGCCAGCCGGGAAATTTCCGCGTTGCTGGATGTGGACGATGTGATTCCCGGGCACTACGTGCTCGAAGTGTCGTCTCCGGGAATCGAACGGCCGCTGTTCACGGCCGCGCAGTTTGCACGCTTCAGCGGTGAAGAGGTGAAGTTGACCTTGAAATTGCCGCGCGCTGGACGACGCCGGTTCCGCGGCAGGGTCGCCGCAGTCGATGGTGATCGCATCGGCATGGATGTGGATGGTGAGCGCCTGGACTTCACCGAGGACGAAATCGAAAGCGCGCAACTGGTACCGGACTGGGAAGCGCTCGGCTATGCGCCGAAGCAGAAACCCGGCAAGGCACCGAAGCCGGACGCGCGCAAGCGCAAGGGTTGATCTGGATGTGAAGGGTTCCGGCGTCCGCCGGGATGACGAGATTGATGGAGACCGCATGTGCATGCGGCTTCAATGGAGCCAAAGAGATGAATCGCGACTTGTTGTTGATCGTTGAAACCGTGGCCGCCGAGAAGGCGGTGCCGCGCGACGTGATTATCGGTGCACTGGAGGCGGCGCTGGCGACGGCTGCCAAGAAGCGCTATCCGGACGAAGAGCCGGATGTGCGCGTGGTCATCGACCAGGAAACCGGCGACTATGAAACCTTCCGTCGTTGGGAAGTGATCGCCGACGACGGCGAAATGGAATCCCCGGACTATCAGTTGCGCCTGATGGACGCGGTCGACGAGCGCCCGGGTGCCCAGGTTGGTGAATACATCGAGCAGCAGATCGAGAATCCGGAATTCGGGCGCATCACGGCGCAAGCCGCCAAGCAGGTGATCGTGCAACGCATCCGCGAGGCTGAACGGGCGCAGGTGGTCGAAGCCTGGAAGGATCGCGTGGGCGAACTGGTCAATGCGGTCGCCAAGCGGGTCGAGCGCGGCAACATCTACCTCGATCTTGGCGGCAACGCCGAGGCCTTCATTCCGCGCGACAAGGCGATTCCGCGCGAAGCAGTGCGCGTCGGTGATCGCGTGCGCGGCTACCTTTACGAAGTGCGCTCGGAACCGCGCGGCCCGCAGTTGTTCGTGTCGCGCACGGCACCCGAATTCATGATGGAGCTGTTCAAGCTGGAAGTGCCGGAAGTCGGTCAGGGCATCGTCGAGATCCGCGCCTGTGCGCGTGACGCCGGCGATCGCGCCAAGATCGCGGTGGAGGCGCACGACAAGCGCACCGATCCGATCGGCGCCTGCATCGGCATGCGCGGTTCGCGCGTGCAGGCGGTTTCCAACGAGTTGAACGGCGAGCGCATCGACATCGTGTTGTGGAACGATGCGCCGGCGCAGTTCGTGATCAACGCGATGGCGCCGGCCGAGGTGCAATCGATCATCGTCGACGAAGACAAGCGCTCGATGGACATCGCGGTGGCCGAGGACAAACTGTCGCAGGCGATCGGCCGTGGTGGCCAGAACGTGCGTCTTGCCAGCAAGCTGACCGGCTGGGACCTCAAGGTGATGACCCAGGACCAGGCAGTCGCCAAGAGCGAGGCCGAGCAGGAAGCTGCGCGGCAGCTGTTCATGGACAAGCTCGAAGTCGACCAGGAAATCGCCAACATCCTGGTCCAGGAAGGTTTCTCGACCATCGAGGAAATCGCCTATGTGCCGACCGGCGAACTGTTGGCGGTGGAGGGCTTCGACGAGGACATCGTCGAGGAGTTGCGCACGCGCGCCAAGGATTCGCTGCTCATCGAAGCACTGGCTGTCGAGGAAGACCTCGAAGAGAACGCGCCGTCCGCGGAGCTGTCCGCGCTCGAGGGCATGGATGAGGAGGCCGCATACGCGCTGGCGGCGCGCGGGATCGTCACGGTGGACGACCTCGCCGATCAGGCGGTGGATGACCTGATCGAGATCGAAGGCATGGACGAGGAGCGTGCCGCGGCGTTGATCATGGCCGCGCGCGCGCCGTTGATCGCCAAGCTGGAGCAACAGGCAGGTTGAATATTTCGCGGCAAATGTGGGTCGTTTGCGCGTCCCGGATAATGGGCGGCCGGCAAGGCGTCGCATGCACAAACGGCGGTCAAGCCGTCCTGCAGTGCAGCCTTGCAAGGCGTCATTGAGAGGTACGACACGATGTCAGACATCACAATCAGGCAATTGGCGGGTACGCTGCGAACGCCCGAGGACAAGCTGCTGGCGCAACTGGCGGAAGCCGGCATGCGTTTCGACGGGCCCGAGCAGGTCATCAGCAACCGCGAAAAGGCCAAGCTGCTTGAATTCCTGCGCAGCAATCATGGCAAGCAGGCGTCGGCAGCCGTGGCGGCACCGCGCCAGGTCACCTTGAACCGGCGCAAGGTCAGCGAGATCAAGGTCGCGGGTAGCGGTCGTGGCGCAGCCCCCAAGACCGTCAACGTCGAAGTGCGCGCACGCCGCACCTATGCCAAGCGCACTGCCGTTCCGGCTGCGGGTGGCGTGGTCGACAGCGAGCGCGAGGACGCCCTGCGCAAGCTGAAGGAATCGCAGGAACAGAACGAGCGCGAGCTCGCGGAGTTGGCGGAAGCCGATCGCCGTCGCAAGGAAGAACAGGAAAAGGCTGCCGCCGCGGAAGCCGAACGCAAGCGTGCCGAGGAAGAAGAGCGCGTGCGCATGACACTCGAAGCCGCTGCGGGCGCAGTGGCGGGTGCCGATCCTGCAGCCGAGGCGACGATCGCAACGCCTGCGCGTCGCCATGACGCACCGAAGCCTGCGCATGCCAAGGACGACGCTGCGCACAAGGGCAAGCGTTCGCGTGGTTCGCACCGGATGCGCGACGACGATGACGAGGGTCCGGTTCGGCATGCGCCGGGTGAGTTGCACCTGACGGATGCCGAGCGCGCGCGCCGTTCCACCCGCAAGCGCGGCAGGACCCGGGTCGACCTGTCCGGCATCACCGGCCAGCATGGCTTCTCCAAGCCCGTCACGCCGGTTGCCAAGGAGATTCCGGTCGGCGAGACGATCGTGGTGTCCGACCTTGCGCAGAAGATGGCGGTGAAGGGTTCGGAGGTCGTCAAGGCGCTGTTCAAGATGGGAACCATGGTCACCATCAACCAGTCGATCGATCACGATACTGCAGCGCTGGTGGTCGAGGAGCTGGGTCACAAGGCGGTGGCTGCCGAGGAAAAGACGGCTGAAACCGAACTCGCCGCGCACGTCGTCACCGACGCGGCCGAGGGCGACCAGGCGCCACGTCCACCGGTGGTCACCATCATGGGCCATGTCGACCACGGCAAGACCTCGTTGCTGGATACCATCCGGCGCACCAAGGTTGCCTCGGGCGAAGCTGGCGGCATTACCCAGCACATTGGCGCCTACCATGTGGAAACGCCCAAGGGCGTGATCACCTTCCTCGACACCCCCGGCCACGCGGCGTTCACTTCGATGCGCGCACGTGGCGCGCAATCGACCGACATCGTGGTGCTGGTGGTGGCAGCCGATGACGGCGTGATGCCGCAGACGATCGAGGCGATCCAGCACGCGCGTGCGGCCAAGGTGCCGCTGATCGTCGCGGTCAACAAGATGGACAAGCCCGACGCCAACCCGGACAACGTGCGTCAGGGGTTGTCGCAGCATGAAGTGATCTCCGAAGAATGGGGTGGCGATACCCAGTTCGTGCCAGTGTCGGCCAAGACCGGCATGGGCGTGGATGCATTGCTGGACGCGATCGGCTTGCAGGCCGAAGTGATGGAGCTGAAGGCGGTCCCGGATGGCCGCGCTTCCGGCGCGGTGATCGAATCCAGCCTCGACAAGGGCCGCGGCCCGGTGGCGACGGTGCTGGTCCAGCAGGGTTTGCTGAAACGCGGCGACTACGTGGTGTGCGGGGTCGAATACGGCCGTGTGCGCGCATTGTTCGACGAAAACGGCAAGCAGGTCGACGGCGCAGGCCCCTCGATTCCGGTGCAGATGCTGGGTCTTTCGGGCGTGCCCGAGGCGGGCGACGAGTTCGTGGTGGTTGCGGACGAAAAGCTGGCCCGCAACGTGGTCTCCGAGCGCGAAGCGAAGCGCCGCGAGAAGCGTCTGGTCACACGCACCAACACGCTGGAAGAAGTGATGGCGATGATGGGCAAGGGCGAGGGCCAGCAGACCCTCAACATCCTCATCAAGGCCGACGTGCAGGGGTCCGCCGAGGCCCTGCGTGAATCGCTGAGCGCGATCAGCAACGAACTCATCCGGATCAACGTGATTGCTTCCGGCGTGGGTGGCATTACCGAATCCGACGCCACGCTTGCGTCGGCATCCAAGGCGCT
Organism: Rhodanobacteraceae bacterium; assembly: GCA_035688305.1. Classification (GTDB taxonomy): domain Bacteria; phylum Pseudomonadota; class Gammaproteobacteria; order Xanthomonadales; family Rhodanobacteraceae; genus 66-474. The sequence continues at coordinate 19,366 of DASSNC010000070.1, read as the reverse complement.
GCTGATCGGCTTCAACGTGCGTGCCGATGCCTCGGCGCGCAAGGTCGTCGATGCGAATGGCGTGGACCTGCGTTACTTCTCGATCATCTATGACGTGATCGACCAGGTGAAGCAGGTTGCGTCCGGGTTGCTGGGCGTGGAAGTTCGCGAAGAGATCATTGGCACCGCCGAAGTACGCGAAGTGTTCCGCTCCTCGAAGTTCGGTGCGGTTGCAGGTTGCATGGTCATCGAAGGTTCGGTGAAGCGGCACAAGCCGATCCGCGTGCTGCGCAACGATGTGGTGATCTTCGAGGGCGAACTGGAATCACTGCGCCACTTCAAGGAAAACATCGACGAGGCCAGGAACGGCACCGAGTGCGGCATCGGCGTCAAGCAATACAACGACGTCAAGCCGGGCGACCGCATCGAGTGCTTCGAGCGCATCGAGGTGGCGAGGACGCTGTAAGCCGCGCGCGTGATGCCGAACCGTTCCTTCCACCGCACCGACCGCGTCAACGCCGAGCTCCGCCGCGAGCTCGGCGTGCTGGTGCACGCCGCAGTGCGTGACCACGGGTTGCCGCAAGCCAGCGTGGTCGATGTCGATGTCAGCCGCGAGCTGGATGTCGCGACCGTGTGGGTCACCGTTCTGCAGCCCGAGCGTTCGCTCGAAGCCGTGAAGGCCCTGAAGGCGCTGGCGAAGGAATTTCGCCACGAAATCTCGCAAAGCATGCGCCTGCGGCGCGTACCGGAACTGCGCTTCAAGTACGACGACTCCATCGACAAGGGCGAGCGGATCGAGCAACTGTTGCGCGATCCGGGATCCGACCGTTGAAGGCGGAAGCCCGCGCCGTCGACGGCATCCTGCTGCTCGACAAGCCCGCCGGCATCAGTTCCAATCGCGCCCTGCAGCAGGCCAAGCGCCTGTTCGGGGCTGCCAAGGCCGGGCACACGGGCAGCCTTGATCCGCTGGCGACGGGCCTGTTGCCGATCTGCTTCGGCGAAGCCACCAAGATCGCCGGTTACCTGCTCGGGGCGCGCAAGGCGTACGCCGCCGAATGTCGCCTGGGCGTCACCACCGATACCGGTGACAGCGACGGAGCGGTAGTCACAGAGCGGCCGGTGCCTGCACTCGACGACAAGACCATCCAGACCGCATTGACTCGATTCACCGGACGCATCGTCCAGGTGCCGCCGGTGTATTCGGCGCTGAAGCAGGGCGGGGTGCCTCTGTACAAGCGTGCGCGGCGCGGGGAAGAGGTCAGCGCGCCGCCGCGCGAAGTCGAGGTGGCGCGTTTCGACCTCACCGGTCGTGATGACGACCGGCTTTGCCTGGGCGTGGAGTGCGGTTCCGGCACCTATGTGCGCAGCCTGGTGCGCGACCTCGGCGAAGCGTTGGGATGCGGTGCGCACCTCACGGCGCTGCGGCGCTTGTGGGTGGAGCCGTTCCGCGAACCGCGCATGTTCACCTTGGACGAGCTTGCGGCGCTGCGGGAGCGGGGCGGCGCGGCGGCGTTGATGGGTACGCTGATGCCAATCGAAGCGGGGCTTGCGGACTGGCCTGTGCTGGGGCTCGAGGATGCCGACGCCGATGCGGTTGCGCACGGACGTGCCTTGCGCGTCGAGGCCGCACCCGGACGCTACCGCGCCCAGGCACATTCCGGCAGGCTGCTTGCGATCGGCACGGTCGATGCGGCCGGTGCATTCAAGATTCTCCGTGGCTTCGCACGCGACCGGTGATGCGGCGTGTGCCGCGTGCAGGTTGGGTTGAGCCGGGCTTCATCCGGCGAGGCCCAACGTTCGCGGCGCAATCATGTTGGGCTTCCCCCGAATGAATTCCAACCTACGGCCTCGGTAAATGCCGTTCCTAACATGCGCATCCGTGTGTAGGTTGGGTTGAGCCGGGCTTCATCCGGCGAAGCCCAACGTGGGCGGCGGGATCATGTTGGGCTTCCCCCGAACGGGTTCGGGGTCAGCCCAACCTACGGAGTGGCACGTCGCCGTGTCGTAGGTTGGGTTGAGCCGGGCTTCATCCGGCGAAGCCCAACGTGGGCGGCGATATCTTGTTGGGCTTCCCCCGAGTGAATTCGGGGTCAACCCAACCTACGGAGTGGCACGTCGCCGTGTTGCAGGTTGGGTTGAACCGGGCTTCATCCGGCGAAGCCCAACGTGGGCGGCGGGATCATGTTGGGCTTCCCCCGAGCGGGTTCGAGGTCAGCCCAACCTACGGCCTCGGTAACGCCGTTCACAACAAACGCATCCGTGTGTAGGTTGGGTTGAGCCGGGCTTCATCCGGCGAAGCCCAACGTGGGCGGCGGAATCATGTTGGGCTTCCCCCGAATGAATTCGGGGTCAACTCGACCTACCGAGTGGTATGTCGAAGGACGTCCAGCAACCGCGGCCTCGCGGATCGGGCCTTCGGGCGCGTCTACAACAAGCGCATCAGCTCCGGCCATATCGGCAACTGCCGCACGCGCACGGTGGTGCCGGCGAATATGGCATTGGCGAGCGCCGGTGCGGCCGACGGGAAGCCCATCGCGAACGCGCCTGCAGGCGGCTCCGGCGACGGCACCAGGATCACCTGCACGGCGTGCGGCATCTGTGCCATCGTCGCGAGCGGGTAATCCTTGTAGCCGCGTTGCTGCACTTGGCCATCCTTGACCGTAATGCGTTGCCGCAGCGCCGTCGAAAATGCATCCAGCGTGGCGCCGACCAGGGCGGCGCGCGCGCCCAGCGGATTGACCACGCGGCCGATGTCGGCGGCACACACGACGTTGTGGATCAACAGCCGGCTGCCCGGCATCGACACTTCCACCGCGTGCGCGACGTAACCGCCGAAGGTGAAGTGGCAGGCGAGCCCGAAGCCGTGGCCATCAGGATGGTGTTGCTTCCAGCCGATCGCGTCGGCGGCAAGTTTGAGTACCTCGGCGAGCCGGCCGGTATCGAGCGTCGGTCCACCGTGGCCGCGATAAGGGAGCTTGCGCGGCTCGCCCAGCAAGGCGAGGCGCCACGTCAGCGGATCCTGCTTGAGGGTGTGCGCGATCTCGTCGATGAAACATTCGGTGGCAAACGCATTGACCGCGTGCGAACTGGCGCGATAGGTGCCACACGGCAGCGCGGCATCCAGCGCGGACCATGCGTAGTCGAGGTTGCCGAGCAAGCCAGCGGGCAGGTCGTCGGGGTGCATCTCGGTCAGCCACCAACGGTCACGCTGTTCGCGGCCAACGAGGCGCGAGGTGCTGGCGATGTGGTGGCTCCAGCCGGTCAGCTTGCGCTGCCTATCCGCGCAGGCCTGCATGCGATGGATTGAAAACGGCCGGTAGGTGTCGTGCGCGAAGGCGTCGGCGCGGGTCCACAGCACCTTGATGGGCCGCTTCACGGCATTGGCAAGCAACACGGCTTCGGCGACGTGGTCGCTCTCCAGGAAGCGGCCGAAGCCACCGCCGGTGCGTGGCAGTTTCACCTGGATTTGCCCGGGGTCGAGGCCCGTCAAGCGTTGCACCAAGGCGAACGCCGCGCGCGGATTTTGCGTCGGTGCGATCAGCTGCGCGGATTGATCATCGATCTTCACCAGCGCGCCGGGCGGTTCAAGCTCGGCATGCGCGACGGTGGCGATGCGATACTCGGCGCTGAAGTGATACCGCGCGTGCTTGTCTGCCGCGGCAAAGTCACCGTCGTTGCGCACGGCCTGCGTGGGCGGCGCATCGAACGCCTGCTGCGCAGCCTTGGCCAGCGCGTCGTCGTCCTGCGCTGCCTGCTTGCCGCGCGTCCATCCGATCTTCAAGGCAGCCACCGCCTGCAGCGCGGTCCAGGTGTCGGCGGCGAGCACGGCGACGCCAGCCGCCAACTGACGCGTGCCGAGTGGGTCATCGCTGCCCGGCGCCGGGATGGACATGACCTTGGCGACGCCCTTGATCTGCAATGCGGCTTTGTCGTCAATGCGTGCCAAGGTGCCGCCGGGAAACGGGCAGCGCGCAATGACGGCGACCAGAGTGTCACCCAACCATTCGTCGATCGCGTAACGTTGCCGGCCGGTGACGATGTCGCGCGCGTCGACGTCGCCTGCGTCCTGTCCGACCAGCGCGTATTGCGAAGACGATTTCAACGCTGGCGGCGTGCTGGGGGGCTGCAGCGTGGCTGCGTCGGCGACCAGTTCTCCGTAGCCCAACTTGCGGCCGTCGGCGGCGATCACCATGCCGCGCGTGGTGCGCAAGCTTGTCACCGGAACTTGCCAGCGCGCCGCCGCCGCACGCATCAGCAGCGCGCGCGCGGCCGCACCCACGCTGCGCAGGTCGTTCCACGCCGCCGGTACGCTGGTGCTGCCGGAAGCGATCTGGTGGCCGAGCGTCCAGTGCGGCTCGCCGTTGGCCGCCACCACGCCAAGATCCATGGGTTCGACGATGACCCGGGTCCAGTCGGCGTCAAGCTCTTCGGCAAGGATGCGCGCTTCGGCGGTGCGGATGCCTTGGCCCACCTCGGGGTCGCGCGCGCCGATGACGGTGGTGCCGTCGGGCTCGATGCGCACATACGCGTTCAGGCGAACCAGTTTCAGCCCCAGCAGTTGATCGGGCGTCCACGCCAGTGCCGGCAAGCCGACGATCAGCGCGCCGGTGGCGCTGCCGAAAACCTGCAGGAAGCGCCGGCGGCCGGCATCGTGCGTGCGGCTCATTTCGGCTTGCCTTGCGTGGCCTTGGCGGCACGGTGGATGGCGGCGCGGATGCGCGGATAACTGCCGCAGCGGCAGAGGTTGCCGATGCCATCGATGTCGGCGTCCGAAGGGTCCGGCTTGCGTGCGAGCAGGTCAACCGCAGCGATGATCCAGCCGGGCTGGCAATAGCCACACAGGATGGCGTCTTCGTCAATCCATGCCTGTTGCACGGGATGCAGGCTTCCATCGGCGCTGGCCAGGCCTTCGATGGTGACGATCGCCTTGCCGGCGAGGTCCTGCATCGTCAGTGCACAGGCCCGCGCCAGCTTGCCATTCACCAACACGCTGCAGGCGCCGCAGCTGGTATCGCCACAGGCGTATTTGCTGCCGGTCAGGTGCAGCACGTCGCGCAGGTACCACAGCAGCGGCATTTTCGGGTCACCGGTATGCCGATAGCGTCGGCCATTGATGGCGACGTCGATGCCGCTGCGGATCGGTTGCGGGGTGATGCGGGAATTCGGATTCTGCGGCATCCGGGAATTGTATGCGCCGCGCCGGCCAAGCTCACGCACGGCCCGGCCGGGGTGGCTGCCGGCATTCATCCGTCATGCACAATCGGTATGCCGTCGAGATTGCGTTTTCGCGGCCCGCCCGCAACACTTGCGGGCTGATTCCGCGCCCGCGCGCGCCACCCGTCAAGCCGTTTCCGTGAACGCCAACGCCAGCGTACCGCTCGCTCCCGACGCCCCGTGGGTGGTGCTGAAATTCGGCGGCACCAGCGTGGCGTCGCTCGAGCGTTGGCGCACGATCCTCGAACTGACCACGGCTCGGCGTGCGCAAGGCGCGCGCGTGCTGGTGGTGGTGTCGGCGCTCTCCGGTATCACCGATGCCCTGAAGGCTGTGTGTGCGTGTGAGCCGGGAGCCCGCGCCCAGCGTGTTGCCGAATTGCTGGAGCGCCACCGCGCGCTGGCCGCCAGCATGGGCTTGGTGGAGGTTGCCGGGATGGATCACTGGCTGGCTTCGCTGGGCGCGTTGCTGACAGACGGCCCGGCGGCGACGCCATCCGGCCTGCACGGCGCGGCCTCCGCGAGCGGGGGCAGGGATGTCTACACTTGGCAGGCCGCAGTGCAGGCGCACGGCGAACTGCTTTCAAGCGCGCTGGGCGCGGCGTTCCTGACCGCGAACGGTCTGGCCACCGTGTGGCTGGACGCACGCGAGGCCTTGCTGGCCCGTGAGACGCCGTTCCTCAATGAGCGCGCCCGCATCTTGTCGGCGCAGGTGCAGGCCGAGCCCGATGCCGCATTCGCCGCCGCGCTCGCCGCGCGTGGTGAAGTGTTCATCACCCAGGGTTTCATCGCGCGCAATCCGGACGGCCAGACGGTATTGCTCGGGCGTGGCGGTTCCGACACCTCGGCGGGCTACTTCGGGGCCTTGCTGCGTGCCGCGCGGGTGGAAATCTGGACCGACGTGGCCGGCATGTTCACCGCCGATCCCCGACAGGTGCCCGGAGCGCGCCTGTTGCAGCGGCTCGACTACGACGAGGCGCAGGAGATCGCGACCACCGGCGCGAAGGTCCTGCACGCGCGTTGCCTGTCGCCGTGCCGGCGTGCGCGCGTGCCGTTGTGGGTGAAGGACACCCGGCACCCGGATCTCGACGGCACGGTGGTGGCGCCGCAGCCTGCGGAAACTGCGCCCAGCGTCAAGGCCATCAGCTCGCGCCGCGGCATCACCCTGGTGTCGATGGAAACCTCGGGCATGTGGCAGCAGGTCGGATTCCTCGCCGACGTGTTCGCACTGTTCAAGCAGCACGGTCTGTCCGTGGACCTGATCGGTTCGGCCGAAACCAACGTCACGGTGTCCCTGGATCCATCCGAGAACCTGCTCGACTCCGACGTGGTCGCGGCGCTGGCGGCCGATCTTGCCAAGGTGTGCCGGGTGAAGGTGATCGCGCCATGCGCAGCGGTGACCCTGGTCGGTCGCGGCATGCGTTCGATGCTGTATCGCCTGTCCGGTGTGCTGGCCGAGTTCGGCCGCGAACGCGTGCACCTGATTTCGCAATCGTCGAACAATTTGAACCTCACCTTCGTGGTCGACGAAGGCATGCTGGATGGCTTGTTGCCGCGCCTGCACGAGTTGCTGGTGCGTGCCGGCGCCATGCGCACCGACGACAGCTCGTTGTTCGGGCCGAGTTGGCAATCTTTGTACGGCACGGGTGCGACGCGCGCGCGTGCGCCGTGGTGGCAGGGCGCACGCCAGCGCTTGCTGGAACTGGCGCAGTCGACGCCGCGTTACGTGTATCACCTGCCAACCATCCGCGAACGCGCGGTGGCGCTGCGCGGGCTGCGCTCGATCGACCGCGTGTACTACGCCGTCAAGGCCAATCCGAATCCGGCGATCATGCGCGTGATCGCGCAAGCGGGGATCGGTTTCGAATGCGTGTCGCCGGGTGAACTGGATGTGGCGGGCGCCATTGTTGGGTCCAGTGGCGCGCCGCTGCTGTTCACGCCCAACTTCGCGCCCCAGGGCGATTACGCCTACGGTTTGGCGCAAGGCGCGACGGTCACGCTGGACAACCTGCATCCGTTGCAACATTGGCCCGCGCTGTTTCGCGAGCGCGACATCGCGCTGCGCGTCGACCTTGGCCGCGGCCTTGGCCATCACGACAAGGTCAAGACCGGCGGTGCGGGCAGCAAGTTCGGCCTGCCGCTCGATCAACTCGATGCCTTCCTCGAACTGGCGCGCGAGTTGCACGTGCGCGTGGTCGCGCTGCATGCGCACCTCGGTTCGGGCATCCTCGATGCCGCGCATTGGGCCCAGGTGTGTGGCCAGCTGGCCAGCGTCGCCGATCGCATCAGCGGCGTGCGCAGTCTCAATCTTGGCGGTGGCCTCGGCGTGCCGTCGCATCCGGGCGAAGCCGAGCTGGACCTGGCCGCGCTCGATGCGTCACTCGCCGAAGTGAAACGTGCCTACCCGCAGTACGAACTTTGGCTGGAACCTGGCCGCTGGCTGGTCGCCGACGCTGGCGTGTTGCTGGCGCGGGTCACCCAGACCAAGCGCAAGGGTGCGCTGAACTATCTCGGTTGCGATGCCGGCATGCATGCGCTGATCCGGCCTGCGCTGTACGACGCCTGGCACGAGATCGTCAACCTCTCGCGCCTCGCAGCGCCCGCCGATACGCTGTACCAGGTGGTCGGCCCGATCTGCGAATCCGGCGACGTGTTGGGCAGCGATCGCCGTCTGCCAGCCAGCGCCGAAGGCGACGTGCTACTCATCGCGCAAGCCGGCGCCTATGGCGAATCCATGGCCTCGCATTACAACCTGCGGCCCCTTGCCGAAAGCATGGCGATCGAATGAACACGTTGCCGGATCCACGACAAGCCAAGGCATTTCGTTTCGCGCGCTGCGGTTTTGCAGGCGGCGTGGCCGAGCTGGTGTACGCCTTCGACGATGGCCCGGAACTGGTCGAGCGCATCAGTTTTCCGGACGCCCCCGCGATCCCGGCGGAACGGCGCGGTGCGTTCGACGCCGCGCTGCGGCTGCTGCACCTCGTCGCGGGCGTCAGCTATTACAAGGCGGGCGTACCGGAGCGCATCGAGGTGGCGACGGGCGCACTCGATGCCCCCACGGCCGGCCTGCTGGATACGCTGTATTTCGATGGACTGGCCGAATTCGCCTTCCGCAACAAACTCGACCTGCGCCAGCGGATCGCGTTTCCGCGCAAATCGTCCGTCGCTGACACCGGGTTCCGGCCAAGCCGGGGTCGCGGTGACGGCACCGAAGCGGACGCGACTGTTCCGCGCGGTTTCGAGTTGCCGCGCCGCACGCTGGTTCCCATCGGCGGCGGCAAGGATTCGCTGGTGGTGGTCGAGGCGCTGAAGCACGCGGACATCGAAGCGACTGCGACCTGGGTGGGGGCATCGCCGCTGATTGCGGTGGTGGCTGCGCGTACCGGCTTGCCTGTCTTGAACATCGGCCGCGAGCTGTCGCCGACATTGTTCGAGTACAACCGGATGGGCGCGTGGAATGGCCACATCCCCGTGACCGCCATCAACTCCGCGATCCTCGTTTGTGCCGCGATCGTGTACGGATTCGATGCCATTGCCTTTGCCAACGAACGTTCGGCCTCGGCCGCGACGCTGGAATACGAGGGTCGGCAGGTCAACCACCAGTGGAGCAAGGGCTGGGTGTTCGAACAGGCATTCGCGGCGCACCTGCGTTCGCACGTCGCCGCGAGCCTCGACTATTTCTCGCTGCTGCGGCCGTTCTCCGAACTTGCGGTCACGCGCGCGTTCGCGAAATCCGGCACGGCGTACTTCGATGCGTTTTCCAGTTGCAACCGCAACTTCCGCATCCTCGGACCCAAGCCATCCGACCGCTGGTGCGGGCAGTGCCCTAAATGCCACTTCGTGTTCCTCGCGCTGGCACCGTTCCTGCCCAAGCCGCGGCTGCTCGCGATCTTCGGACGCAATTTGCTGGATGATGAAGCGTTGGCGCCAGGTTTCGATGCGCTGGTCGAATACCACGATCACAAGCCGTTCGAATGCGTGGGCGAGGCCAGTGAAGCGCGCGCTGCGTTGGCCACGCTCGCGGCGCGTCCCGAGTGGCGCGAGGACGCGCTGGTCGCGCACTTCCGCGAAGACATCATGCCGCAACTCGACGCGGCCTCGTTGCCGCTGGAACCGTGGTTGGCGCCCGCCGGCGAACACGGCGTGCCGGAGCGATTCCGCGGAGCGCTCGATGCAATTTGCGGAGCTTGAAAACCTCGACGTTGCGATCTGGGGCCATGGCCGCGAGGGCCGCGCGGCGCTGAATGCGCTGCGGCGGCGCTTTCCGGCGAAGCCGCTGACCCTGTACTGCTCGCCGGCCGAAGCCGGGGCATTGTCGGCGCAAGCCGATGCCGCCTTGCACGTCGTGCCCGCGCACCCCGATGCGGACGAACTGTCGAAGCACGCCATCGTCATCAAGTCACCCGGCATCAGCGCCTATCGGCCGGAGATCCTCGCCGCGCGCGCGCAGGGCACACGCTTCACGTCGGGCACTGCGCTGTGGTTCGGCGAGAACGTGCTCGATCAAGGCGGCGCTGCGCGCGTGGTCGCGATCACCGGCACCAAGGGCAAGAGCACGACGACCGCGCTGATCGCGCATCTGGCGCGTGCACTGGGCGTGCGCACGGCACTGGCCGGCAACATCGGCTTGCCGATGCTGGATCTGGATGGCCAGCACGCCGATCTCTGGGCGCTCGAACTGTCCAGCTTTCAGACCGGCGAAGCGGGCGCGGTCGAGCTGGGCGTGGTGGTGAGCCTTGGCGAAGAGCACCTCGACTGGCACGGCACCCGCGAGCGCTACGTGGCCGACAAGCTGAAGCTGGCGGATGTGTCACGCACGCTGCTGGTGGATGCGCAATCACCCGTGCTGATGGAACGTACGGCCGGGCACGCGCACCGTGAAACCTTCGATCGCGTGGATGGCTGGCATGTCGCGGGCGGCGCGATCCGGCGCGGCAACGAAGTGGTGGTGGCGCTGGATGGGCTGCCGCTGCACGGCCTGCACAACGCGCGCAATGCCTGCGCCGCACTCGCCGCAATCGAGTTGCTCGGGTTCGACGCCCATGCGGCAGCGGCATCGTTGCGCACGTTTCGACCGTTGCCGCATCGGCTGACTGCGTTGGGTGGGCAGGGCGGCATCGACTGGATCGATGATTCCATCAGCACCACGCCGGATGCCGCGCTGGCGGCGCTGGAGAGCCTGCAAGGCCGTGCCGTCAGCATCATTCTCGGCGGGCATGACCGCGGGCTAGACTGGAACGCGTTCGCGCAACAACTGGCCATGCGGCCGCCGCATGCGGTGGTGACGCAGGGCGCTGCGGGACCACGCATCGCGCAAGTGCTGCTCGCTGCGCGGGTTGCCTGCACGGTCGCGGAGACTGCAAGCCTGGAAGATGCGGTCGCGCGTGCGCGTGCGCTGACGCCGCAAGGCGGCGTGGTGCTGCTGTCACCCGGCGCACCCAGTTTCGATCAGTTCAAGGATTACGCTGCGCGCGGCCGCGCGTTCGCGCGGCTGGCGGGTTTCGACGGCGATGCGATCGGCGGGATTACGGGACTTGGTATTGCCTGAGCGGCACCCGGCCGTCCCTGGCCGCGGATGCGATGTCGGTCTTTCGCCAGGTTACTTCCCGGAGGCGGGTGCCGAGCTGCTGGTGCGGGGCTTGAGTTCCCTCACCGTATAGCCGGAGACGCGCAAGGTATTGGCGTTGTCGTAGTGGTACCACAGCGTTTCGAGTGAAGGCTGCTTGTTCTTCTCGAACTTGGTCACGAAGCGTACGATGTAGTACTCGCCAGTCGGCAGCGTGCCCTTCCCGTCGGAGTGCGCGCGGGACAACCGCACCAGCTTGCGCGAGACTGTCTTGCCGGATCGTTTGCGCGCGGTTTGGATGGTGGTCGCGAATTGTTCGCGCGTCACCTTTTTCTTCAAGAGCTCCGAACCATTATCCCATACCTCGTTTTCATGGCCATCATCCAGCAGGCGGGCGATCTGCGTCGCGTTTTCCGCCATTGACTTGCGGAACTTCATGATCGCCTGGCGCTGCTCCGGCGTCAGTTGCTGTGCGGCTGGCTTGGCCGTGGTCGACGCAGTCTTGGGAGCCGCCGCGGGCTGGGCAGCAGCAGTACCCGCGAACGCGAGCAACACGGCGCAAAAAAGCAAACGAATCGACATTGGAACGACTCCGGGCTGGATTGTGAATCTGTAAAAGTACCACGCCTGACGCGCGGGATGTGTGACATTACGTGCCGTGGCCGCGCGGCGCGGCTTTGGCGGCCCAGCCACGCGAACCGCCGGCACCCGGTTACCAGATCTTCACGCGCTGGTCCGGCTGCAGATACAGCTTGGCATCCGGCTGCACGTCAAAGGCCTGGTACCAGGCATCCATGTTGCGTACGGTCTCGGCACGGAATTGCGGCGGCGCGTGCACGTCCGTCTTGACCCGCTGGCGCAGTGCGGCATCGCGCATCTTCGACTGCCAGGTCTGGCCGAACGACAGGAAGAAACGCTGATCGCCGGTGAGGCCGTCGAGCACCGGCGCTGGCTTGCCGTCCAGCGACTTGTGGTAGGCCACGTAGGCAATGGTGAGCCCGGAAATGTCGGCGATGTCCTCGCTCAAGGTCTGCTGGCCGTTCACGTACAACCCCGGCAACGCCTCGTATTGCGAGAACTGTTTGGCCAGCGCTTCGGTGGCATCCTTGAAGTGTTTCGCGTCGGCCGGCGTCCACCAGTCGTGCATGCGCCCCTCGGCGTCGAACTGCGAGCCCATGTTGTCGAAGCTGTGGCTGATCTCGTGACCGATCACCGCACCGATTGCGCCGTAGTTGTGGGCGGCGTCGGCCTTCGGATCAAAGAACGGCGGTTGCAGGATGCCCGCGGGGAACTGCAGTTCGTTTTCCAGCGGCAGGTTGATGGCGTTGACCAGTTGCGGGGTCATCCACCAGTGGTCGCGATCGACCGGCTTGCCGAGTACCGCGAGGCGCTGCTCGTAGTTGAATTTCGATACGTTGAGCGCGTTGGTCAGCGGGTCGTCGGCGGTGATCGAAAGGCCTGCATACGACGGCCAGTGGTTCGGGTAGCCGACCTCGACCTTCAGTGTGTCGAGCTTGGCCGCGGCCTTCCTGCGCGTTTCCGGCGTCATCCACGACAGCGTGTCCAGGCGCTCGTGGAAGGCGGCAATCAGGTTGTGCACCAGATCCTCGACCTGCTGTTTGGCCTCGGGCGAAAAATACTTGTCGACATACAGTTTGCCGACCGCAAAGCCGAGTGCGGTGCTGGTGGCATCCACCGCACGCTTGTCGCGTGGTCTTTGCTCGGGCGTACCCTGCAGGGTCTTGCCGTGGAAGTCGAAGTGCAGGTCGGCGAAGGATTTCGGCAGCAGCGCGGCATGGTGATCCAGCGTGTGGAAGGTCAAAAGATCCTTCCACGATTGCAGCGGCTGGTCGGCCACCAGCTTCGACAAGCGCGTGATGGCCCTGGGCTGCCAGGCGTCAATCACCTTCTGGTTGGAGAGGCCAGCGGCCTTGAAATAAGCGTTCCAATCCAGCCCCGGCGCCTTGCGGCGGAAGTCGGCCATGCTCCACAGGGTGTTGGCCTTGTGCACGTCCTGGCTGTCGATCAGGCTTTCCTGCGCCTTCGCGATCTTCATTTCCAGGTCGAACACGCGTTTCGCCGCGGCATCGGCATCCTTGATGCCGGCCTGTTTCAGGAGCGCCGCGATGTAGGTCTTGTACTTCTCGCGGTAACCGGCCATGGTCTTGTCGCCGGACAGGTAATAGTCGCGATCCGGCATCGTCAGGCCGCCCTGCAGCAGGTAGGCGATGTTGTGCGACGGATCGGTGAGGCCTTGCGCCACGAACAGGCCGAACAAATTGTTGGTGTGGAAGTTGGTGTTGTTGACCGGATCGACGTCCTGGCGCAGGCGGCTGCCCAGCACCTGGGCCAGATCCTTGCGGCTGTGGATGCCGTCGATGGCGTCGAGCTCGGGTTTCAGTGGAGCCAGCCCGTGCTTGTCGATGGCCGCGGTGTCCATGTACGCCGCATAGAAATCGGCAATTTTGGCTTCATTGCTGCCGGGTGCCGGATGGCTGTCGGCGGCGTGCCGGATGATCTCGGTGATGCGCTGCTCGGTACGCTTGTGGACGGTGTAGAAGGTGCCAATGCTGGAGCGGTCGGCCGGGATTTTCGCGCTCTTGTACCAGTCGCCGTTGGCGTACATGAAGAAGTTGTCGCCCGGCTTCACCGACTTGTCGATCGCGGCCAGGTCCAGGCCAATGACCGGCGCGGTGCTGGCAGGGGCCGGCGTGGCGGAAGCTGCCGACGCGGGCGCGCTGCTTGCGCTGGTGGACGGAGCCTGGGGCGAGCAGGCGGCGCACGCGGCGGTGATGGCGATGGCGAGCAACAATTGCGACGGGCGGGACATGGCGCGGCTCCGGAAATGAAACGCCAATGATGCACCGAACGCCGGCAACTTGCAGCGGTCCGGGCCGATCGCCGGCGCTGTTCAATTACCATGCTGGCGATGAATCCGAAGCCTCCCCGCCAGGACCCGCAAGCGCCCTCGCTGCGTGACCTGCGCCGTCTGCTCGACGCCGCAACGACCCGCGATGCGGGCCGCTTGCGCGCACGCCTGAAAAAGCTGGAGCGCAAGCCATCCCCGGCGGCACAGGCCACACTGGCGCGCGACATCGCCGCATCGGTGGCCAAGCGTGCGGCGCGTGCTGCGCTGGTGCCGCCGATCACGCTCGACGAGTCGCTGCCGATCACGCAACGCGCAGGCGAGATCGCCGCGCTCATCGGCAAACATCAGGTGCTGGTGATCGCGGGCGAAACGGGTTCCGGCAAGACCACGCAATTGCCCAAGCTTTGCCTCACCGCCGGACGCGGCGTGGCCGGCATGATCGGCTGCACCCAGCCGCGCCGGCTGGCGGCGCGCGCGATGGCCCGGCGCGTCGCCGAAGAGCTGGGTGGCGAGCCGGGCGGGGTAGTCGGTTTCGAGGTGCGTTTCGCGAAACAGCTTGGCAACGACACCCTCGTCAAGTTCATGACCGACGGCATCCTGTTGGCCGAAATGGCGCACGATCGCTGGCTGTCGGCGTACGACACGATCATCCTCGACGAGGCCCACGAGCGCAGCCTCAACATCGACTTCCTGCTGGGTTATCTGAAAGGCCTGTTGCGGCGGCGGCCCGACCTCAAGTTGATCGTGACTTCGGCCACCATCGATACCGCGCGTTTTGCGGAACACTTCGATGGCGCACCGGTCGTCACCGTGGAAGGTCGTGCGTATCCGGTCGAAATCCGCTACTGGCCCCTCGGCAGCGATTCCGATTCTCCGCATACGGGACGAGTGGACTTGCCTTCCCCCGCAGCGCGCGGGACGCCGGCCGAAGATCGCTCGGATTTTCCTTCCCCCGCAAAGCGGGGGAAGGTGGCCGAAGGCCGGGTGGGGGCGCAAACCCTCACCGAGCGCCTCACCTCCGCCCTCGACGCCATCACCCGCGAAGATCCCCGCGGCGACGTGCTGATATTCCTGCCGGGTGAACGCGAAATCCGCGACGCCCACCTCGCGCTGTCGCGGCGCCAATACCGCCACACCGAAGTGCTGCCCTTGTACGCGCGCCTGTCCGTGAAGGAGCAGGACCGCGTGTTCAAACCCGGCCCCGCGCGCCGCATCGTGCTGTCGACGAATGTCGCCGAGACCTCGCTGACGGTGCCGCGTATCCGCTGGGTGGTGGATTCCGGCGACGCGCGCGTGAAGCGCTACTCACGGCGCAGCCAGATCGAGCGCCTGCGCATCGAATCGATCTCGCAGGCTGCGGCCAACCAGCGCGCCGGGCGTTGCGGACGCGTCGGGCCAGGCATCTGCGTGCGCTTGTACGAGGAAGCCGACTTCGCCGCGCGCGCGCCATACGGCGATCCGGAGATCCTGCGCAGCGCGCTGGCCGACGTGATCCTGCGCATGCTCGATCTTGGCCTCGGCGACGTCGAAGCCTTTCCGTTCATCGATCCGCCTGATTCGCGCGCCGTCAACGACGGCTGGCGACGGCTTGCCGAAATCGGCGCCGTGGATGACGCGCGTACGTTGACAACGCTCGGCAAGCAATTGGCGCGCATCCCGATCGACGCGCAACTCGCGCGCATGCTGGTGGAAGCGCGCAGCCTCGGCGTGTCCAGTGGAGTGTTGCCCATCGTCGCCTTCCTCGGCGTGCAGGATCCACGCGAACGGCCGGCCGACAAGCAAGCCCAGGCCGACTCAGCGCATCGCGAATTCGCCGATCCGCAATCGGATTTCATGAGCGTGCTGAACCTGTGGGATGCGTATCGCGCGGCCCACGAAGAACTCACGCAATCAAAATTGCGTGACTGGTGCGGCAAGCACTTCGTTGCGTTCATGCGCATGCGCGAATGGCGCGAGTTGCATCGGCAGTTGTTGTTGGAGGCCGGTGGCCGCGGCGTTGCCGCCGGGGTCGCCGGGCTTGCTCACGATGCCTACGAATCCATCCATCTGGCGCTGCTCGCCGGCTTGCCAACCAACGTCGCGCGCAAGGACGAGCAAGGCCTGTACCGCGGCACGCGCGAGCGCAAGTTCAAGGTGTTTCCGGGCTCGGCGCTCGCCAAAAAGCCGCCGCAATGGTTGCTGGTCGCGCAGGTGCTCGATCTTGGCGGCAAGGTGTGGGGCATGCAGTGCGCGCGAATTGAGTCGGAGTGGATCGAGCGCCAGGCCGCACACCTGCTGAAGCGCACGTGCAGCGATCCGCACTGGTCGCGCGCGCGTGGCGCCGTGCAGGCGTTCGAGCAGGTTTCGTTGTACGGACTGGTGCTGGCCGAGCGGCGCACCGTCACGTTTGCGAAGCAGGATCCGGAGCGCGCGCACGCGATCTTCCTGCGCGAAGCGCTCGCACGCAGCGAGATCGACTGTCGCGCGGACTTCGTGCGCGCGAATGCGAAGGTGCTGGACGACGCGCGGGAACTCGAGGCGCAGCAGCGCCGCGAGGGACTTTTGAAATCCGATGATGAGCTTGCCGCGTTCTTCGCCGGCAAGTTGCCGCAGGACGTCTGTTCGTCGCCTGCGCTGGACGCCTGGTACCGCCACGCGAGCGCAGCGGAGCGCGCGGCGCTGCGCTGGTCGCTTGCCGACGTGCTGGAGGCCGGTGCCAATGGCGACGCCGACGCGTTTCCGCCGGCGCTCGTCGTGGGCAACCAACAACTGCCCTTCGACTACCGGTTCGTGCCGGGTGACGACGCCGATGGCGTGACCCTGCGCGTGCCGCTGCCGTTGTTGAATGCGATTCCCGCGGCACGTTGCGAATGGCTGGTGCCGGGATTGCTGGCCGACAAGGTCGCAGCAATCATCCGCGGGCTGCCGAAAGCGTTGCGCCGCAATTTCGTGCCGGCACCGGATTTCGCGCGCGCGTTCGTCGAGGCCGAGGCACCACGTGACGAGCCCCTGGCGGGCGCGCTGTCGGCGTTCCTGCAACGCCTCACCGGCGTGCCGGTCGAGGCCGGGATGCTCGCCGCCGCCGAGCTGCCGCCACACTTGCGCATGCGTTTTGACCTGCGCGACGAGGCCGGACATTCGATCGCGCAGGGCCGCGATCTCGATGCGTTGCGCGCAGACTACGCGACGCGCGCACGCAAGGCCTTCTCGCGCGATGCCGGTGTCGCGGTCACGCGCGAGGATGTGCGCGAATGGGACTTCGATGCGATCCCGCGCAGCAGCGCCGCGCGCGATGGCATGCTGGCGTATCCCGGGCTGGTGGACCTCGGCGCCGTGGTGGCCCTGCGCGTGTTCGAGCGCGCCGACGAGGCCGGCAAGGCGCATGTCGCCGGGGTCACGCGGTTGTTGCGCCTGGCACTGGCGAGCGAGTTCGCGCGCGCGCAACGGCAGTTGCCGTTGCAGAAGAAGTTGGCCGTGGCGTTCGCGCCATACGGACGCGCGGACAACCTGCGCGAAGACATCGTGGAGGGTGCATTTGCTGACGTGTTGCGTGAACACGACCTCGACGTGCGCGAGCGTGGGTCGTGGCAAGCGTTGCGCGATGGCGTGGCGCGCGCACTGTTCGCCGCCGCGATGCAACGCCTGCAACTCGCCGAGCCCATTCTCGCCGCACTGGTCGAGTTGCAGCCGTGGCTCAAGCCGGCGAGCAAGGGGCAGGCCGCGGCCAGTTACGCCGACTTGCGCAGTCAACTACATGCGTTGCTCGCACCCGGCTTCCTGCGCGACCTGCCGCAAGCACGACTCGCGCACCTGCCGCGCTATCTCAAGGCCATGCGCCTGCGCGTCGAGAAACTTCGCACGGATCCGGCCCGCGACCACGCGCGCATGCAACAGGTGCAACCGTACTGGCGTGCGGTGCTGGATGGCGCCGCATCAGGCGATGGCTCGGAAGCACACGATACGCTGCGCTGGCTCACGGAAGAATGGCGCGTGTCGGTGTTCGCGCAGGAATTGAAAACTGCCGAGCCGGTGTCCGGCAAGCGCATGGCGCAGGCACTGAGCGCGCTGGCGCGGAACGGGTGATCTGCGCGGCGCGTCGCCACGCCTGCGTTCGGACAGCCGGCCGGGTTGATCGCGCCCGCATGTCGGCAGTGCGGACGCACCGGCCGACGGTGCCCTCTCACTGATCCTTGCGTACGACCAGTGCGACGATGCGATGGGTCACAGGCATCAACATGACCATCGCCGGAAATGCGATCACCCACGACACCATCCACGATTTCATCCAGCTTTGCAGGAAGAACAGGCTGAGGGACTTCACGGCGATCCAGGTACTGATTCCGGCGACCGCGAAAGTCATCAGGAATGTCAGGATCAGCGGCATGACGTACTTGCCGTAATGCGGGGGGAGTCTTTTCAATCCCATGGTGACGCTGCACTTTGGCTGTACGGGTGGATGCTCAGCATTGTGGCGGACACTGTTAACGTGGAGCGTACCCCCAAGCGTACGCTCAAATCCGACGTGTCGTATGGCCCGAGATCAAATCGGCGACGTGCTAATCAGGTGTCACTCGACGTCCGCTCCCACGACGCTACGCCACCGGGCTTGCAACGAAACAACGGATGACAAGCCGGCGTGGCCAGTTCGCTCCATCGAGCGTGCACCGCTGGGCTGCGAAGTGCCAGCTTGCGTTGCAAGTGACACCACTCAAACGCAAGCTGCCCCGCGGTGACCGGGATGTCGGGAACCGCGCGCACCGGGCCGACCTTCGCTCGGTTGAAGTTGTAACCGCGGGTGATCGCCTCATCGCGGACCGCTGCAAGATAAACATTGATGGCTGAGCGTGGATGCGGATGCTCGCGGAAGCGCTGCAGTTGCGGGTGGTGCACGTAGCCGCGTGTTTCGCCGCGCAGAACGGCTTTGGCCAGTAGCGCTTCACGCCAAAGTGCAACAAGGCCTTTGGCGTCCAGGTATTTCGGGTGCAGTGACCAGAGCCGCACCGCCGTTAGCCTAGAAGGTGCGGATTGAGCTGCCACACGGCATAGCAAAGCGCCGCGGCGAAGCTCACCCACGCCAGGTAAGGGACGAGCAGTACGCCCGCCCACATCCGAATACGCCAAAAGAGGAAGAGCGTCACAACGATGAGCAACCACAGCAGAAGTATGTGCGCGAAGGCCATGGCCCCCAGGTGCCAGCTGAAGAAAAGCCAGCTCCATTGGGCGTTTACGGCGAGCTGCACAAGAAAGAGGACGAGTGCTACGCGTGCGGCACGGAACCCGCGCGCGCGCCAGACGAGCCACGCGGCAATACCCATGAGCGCGTACAGGATTGTCCACACCGGGCCAAAAACGGCAGCCGGCGGAGCCCAGCTGGGGCGGACGAGATCTGCGTAGAACGAACTGGCGTGTATCGAGGCGACGGCGCCGATGGCTGCTGCCACGAAACAGACAACAAGCCATCCGGCGAGGCCCGTGATCTGCGCTTTCTTTGACATGTCGGTCACGCAATGTCTCCTGTGGATCCTGACGCCAGAATTTTGCAGCGCGAGCAGGGTGCGCGCTGGACTGCATGGTTCGGCTGCCAAGGCCCAGATCTGTGTCCGCTGCCTTCCCCCCGCTGCTACAAGCTGTTCAAGATCGTAGAAGGAATGAGGCGTCAGCGGTGCAAGTGCGCGCGACGTTTGCACGGGAACCTGTCGTCCGGCGTGACGGTTAGTGCGGTTGCCTGGTATTTCCGAGGCGCCGTGGAATTGAATGCCGCG
>DASSNC010000137.1:0-12413 GCA_035688305.1 Rhodanobacteraceae bacterium | reverse complement strand
GCTCAACGCAGTTTTTCGAGGATGCCTTCCAGCGCATCGGCGTTGTGGTAGTGGATCACCAGCTTGCCGCGCTTGCCGCGGCCTTGTGCGATCTCGACGCGGGTGCCGAGCTTGCCTGAAAGTTCGCGTTCCAGAGCGGCGACGTCGGGATCGACCTTGCGTGCGGCGGTCTTGCCGGAACCGGACGGCAACTGCGCCAACCGCACCGCCTGTTCCAGCTCGCGCACCGACCAGCCCTTGTCGGCGGCTTTTTCGGCGAGTGCGATTGCGCGCGGTTTGGGCAGCGTGAGCAGCGCGCGGGCGTGCCCCATCTCGATGCGGCCGTCGGCAAGCAGGTCGCGGATCGCTTCGGGCAGTTCCAGCAGGCGCAGCAGGTTGGCGACGGCGGCGCGCGAACGGCCCACCTTGTCGGCGGCTTCCTGCTGGCTGAGCTTGAACTCGTCGATCAGGCGGCGCAGTGCATGGGCTTCCTCCAGCGCGGTCAATTCCTGGCGCTGGATGTTCTCGATCAAGGCGACGGCCAGCACCGCCTGTGCCGGGATGTCGCGCACGATCGCCGGGATCTCGGCGAGGCCGGCTTTCTTCGCCGCGCGCCAGCGGCGCTCGCCGGCGATCAGCTCGTATTGGCCGCGTCCGACCACGCGCACCACGATTGGCTGGATCAGGCCCTGTGACTTGATCGATGCCGCCAGTTCGTCCAGCGCGGCTTCGTCGAAATGCTGGCGCGGCTGATACTGCCCCGGGCGGATCGAGGCCACCGGCAGGTTGCTGAGGGTCTCGCTGGTTTCGCTGCTCTCGGGTTCCGGTGTGCCCAACAACACGTCGAGGTCGCGGGCGCCAAGGCCCCGGCGTTTTGCGGCACTCATGCGGATACCTTCATGATCGGGGTGCGGGGCTGTTCGTTGCGGGGTGCTTCATTGCGCTGCTTTTCCGCAGGCACCGCGGGTGGGTTGCGGCCACCGATGCCGGTGCGGCGGATCATCTCGCCGGCGAGGCCGAGATAGGCGATCGCGCCGCGCGATTCACGGTCGTAAAGATTGATCGGCTTGCCGTGGCTGGGCGCTTCGGCGAGGCGCACATTGCGCGGCACCACCGAATGCAGCACCTTGTCGCCGAAGTGCTTCGAGAGTTCGGCCGACACGTCGTTGCCGAGCGCGGTGCGCACGTCGAACATGGTGCGCAGCAGGCCCTCGACTTCGAGATCAGGATTCAGGCGTTTGCGCACGGCCTTGATGGTGTCCAGCAGGTCGGTCAGGCCTTCCAGCGCCATCGATTCGCATTGCACCGGGATCAGCACGCTGTCGGCGGCGGTCAGCGCGTTCAGGGTCAGCAGGTGCAGCGACGGCGGACAATCGATCAGGATGATCTGGTAGCGGTCGCCGAGTTTGGCGAGCTGTTCCTTGAGCCGCTGTTCGCGTGCGATGGCGTCGGCGAGCTTCAATTCGGCGGCCGTCAGGTCGCGATTGCCGGGCAGCAGGTCGTAACCGGCCTCGGTCTTGAGGATCGCATCCTCGATCGATGCTTCTTCCAGCAGCACTTCGCAGCCATTGGGCTTGGCGGCGCGCTTGTCGACGCCCGACGACGAGGTCGCGTTGCCCTGTGGGTCCAGATCGACCAACAGGATGCGGCGCTTGGTCTCCGCGAGCGCGGCGGCAAGGTTGACGGCGGTGGTGGTTTTGCCGACGCCGCCCTTCTGGTTGGCGATGGCGATGATGCGCGTCATGGGCGGAACCGGAAATCCTGCAGTGGTACCCCTCGAATTCCGTCATCGGCCGGATCGGACGGGTGCCGGAACCGCTTAGCCTACCATCGCGCGGCCATCCAGCGGACTCAGGTGCGGGCCAACTCGATTAGGCAGCGCTCACCTGGGTCGCCGGGTACGCTCAGCGGATGCACTGCCAGTACGCTGAATGGTGCCGGCACGGCGGCCAATTCCGCGGCGTCGGCGCGGCCCTTCAGCGCCAGCCAGCGGCCATCATCGGCGAGCAGGTGTCCGCCCCACGCCAGCATGTCGCCGAGGCTGGCGAAGGCACGCGCGGTGATCGTGTCGAAGCGGCCTTGCACATCCTGCACGCGCGCCTGTGCGACGCTCACATTGGGCAGCGGCAGGCTGCGCACCACCTCGCGCTGGAAACGCGACTTCTTGCCATTGCTCTCGACCAGCGTGACCGCGAGGTCGGGCCGCGCGATCGCCAGCGGAATCCCGGGCAGGCCCGCGCCGCTGCCGAGATCGGCCAGTGTCGTGCCATGCAGATACGGCAGCACCGTCAACGAATCCAGCAGGTGTCGCGTCACCATCTGGGCCGGATCGCGCACCGCCGTGAGGTTGTAGGTGCCGTTCCACTTCACCAACAGGTCGAGATACGCAAGCAGCTTCGCCTGCGCGTCGGCAGGCAGGTCGAGCTGCATGGCGGCCAGGCCGTTGGCGAGGAGCTGTGCATGTTCCATGAGAGGTGCGGTTGCCAGGCAAAAAGGGCAAAAAGGGGACGAGCAAAAAGGGGACGGAGGCTGAGGTTTCCCCACGCATTGTGCATGACATTCAGTCATTTACGACCGCATGTAATGGAAAGCTCCCTCTCCCCCGCAAGCGGCGCGGGGGAGAGGGCTTGTCCCTGGCGCAGCGTGGAAAAACGTGGGGCAACCTCCGTGCCCATTAAAAAACAGGAGCCCGCTCAAGGCGGGCTCGCTGTCCTCCCTGGCTGTTCGTTTGACTATGCAGCGAGGTTCAATTCCACCCGTGTCACCAGCACGCCGCGTTCACGCAGGCTGCCGTTCAGGGTTTGCTTGATGCGCTGGTTGCGCGAGCGCACATCGGGATCGGCGCTGTCCGCTGCGTCGGCGTTTTGCAGCGCGTCGCGCAGGCGCAGACGAATCATGTCGTCGGCGCGGTCGATCACCGCATCGGCGCGTTCGGGGTCGAGCACCTGCCACCAGACGCGGCCGCGCAGGGTGCTGGCGGCGGGCGATTCGGGGTCAAGCCGTTCGTCCACGGACAAGGTGTAACCAGTGATGCTGATCTTGTGCGCGATGCGTTCGATCAACGGCAGCACGAAATGCGTGCCTGCGGTCAAGGTGCCGGCCGGTTTGCCCAGGCGGCGCAGGGTATAGACCTGGCCTTCCGGAATCCGTTTCACGCTCAACCACCCCAGCAGCGCCAGTGCAATCGCGATCAGGAGGATGGTGAGCGAAGAAATCATGGCGATTTCATAGATTTACGGGTTGATGTGAATGACGGTCTTGGGAATGTCATGCATCATGCGGTATTGATTCTGCATTAACTTTGATTTAACCGCAAGCACTTGGCTGAACATTGGGTCAGCGGGCGTTCGGTTTGGGCGATTTTCCTGCCCAAAAGGGTGCAGCATCTTTCGTGCCAGCCGGGCGCATCAGGCCCGGACAGGTTCACGCGCCGTACAATGAGCGGCTGGACACCAGCAGGACGTTCGCCATGGGTTACCCCGCCATCCGCATGCGGCGCATGCGCCGCGACGCATTCTCACGAGCCTTGATGCGCGAAACCGTGCTGTCGTGCTCGGATCTGATCCTTCCGGTGTTCGTGCAGGAGGGCAAAGGCGAGATTCGTGATGCAGTTCCCTCGATGCCGGGCGTGGCGCGCTTGTCGATCGACGCGCTGTTGCAGGTGGCCGAGCAGGCGGTGCAGCTGGGCGTGCCGGCGCTGGCCTTGTTTCCGCATCTGGAAGACGACACGAAAACCGCCGACGGCGGCGAAGCCTTCAATGACGATGGCCTGGTGCAGCGCACGGTGCGCGCGCTGAAATCGCACTTCCCCGATCTCGGCGTGATCTGCGACGACGCGCTCGATCCATTCACCACCCACGGCCAGGATGGCCTGATCGACGACAGCGGCTACATCATGAACGATGAAACCGTCGCAGTGCTGGTCAAGCAGGCGCTCTCGCAGGCGCACGCCGGTGCCGATTTCGTCGCACCCTCGGACATGATGGACGGCCGCATCGGCGCGATTCGCAACGCGCTCGAAAACGCGGGCCTGATCCACACCCGCATCCTCGCCTACTCGGCCAAGTACGCGTCCAGTTTCTACGGGCCGTTTCGCGATGCGGTGGGGTCGGCGGCCAGCCTTGGCAAGGGCTCCAAGCACACCTACCAGATGGATGTCGGCAATTCCGACGAGGCCTTGCGCGAGGTGCAGCTTGATCTCGAAGAGGGCGCCGACGCGGTGATGGTGAAGCCGGGCTTGCCCTATCTAGACATCGTGCGGCGCGTGAAGGAGCGCTTCGGTGCGCCGACTTTCGTGTACCAGGTGTCGGGCGAGTACGCGATGCTGAAGGCCGCCGGCGCCAACGGCTGGATCGATGAACAGGCCTGCGCGCTGGAAGCCCTCACCTCGATCAAGCGCGCCGGCGCCGATGCGATCCTCACCTATTTCGCGCTGGATGCGGCGCGCTGGCTGCGCGCGGGCTCCTGACGCGCAAGTGCATCAGCCGCCGGCCAGGATCGACGTGGCGGCCCGCGCACGATACATTTCCGCCGGGGAGTAGCGGCAGCACCCGCGACGATCGTTGTCGGTGCGTGCTGCCTGTGACGCAGGGGTTGGCATGCAGGAAATGTGGTTTTACGCAGGCACCGAGCGCAAGGCGGTGGGTCCATGCACGCGCGAGGCGCTGCTGGCGCTGCGCGGCAACGGACGCATTCAAGCCGATACGCTGGTGTGGAAGGCCGGTACCGAGGCGTGGGCGCCCTACGCGGACACCGAGCTTGCACGCGCGCCGGCTCCGCCAGCGTCGCCGGAATCGTCATCGCTGCCTGAGCCGGTATCACTGCCGCAGTCGTCATCATCGCCGGAACCATCATCACTGCCGGAAGCGTCCGGGGTGGCGGATGCCGTACCGGAGCCGGTCGGTGTGGGCGGCGTGCCGGCGGCAGCTTCGACAGTTGGCGAAGCGGCGCCGGTGGTGGCGGTCGACAACGCTTATGGGGTGCCGAGCCCGCGCAGTTTTCGCCGTGGTGGTGGAAGCCGCCGCGCCGGTGCGGGCGAACCCCCCGAGCAAGCGGTCGACGATGATGGCTGGCAGTACGCCAAACCGGTGATGTGGCGGCGTTACTTCGCGCGCATGCTCGACACGATCGTGTTGGGAAGCCTGGTCTGGTTTGCGCTGGCGACGTTCCTCGCGGCCTTTGTGCCGGACGCTTACCAGGCCCTGTACGGCCACGTCAGCCTGTTGAACAACCCCGTTTCGAGAACCTTCCTCACCTTCGTGGTGGTGATCCCGGTGGAGGCATGGATCCTCGGCATGACCGGGACCACGGCCGGCAAGTGGTTGTTCGGCGTGCGCGTCACGCATGCGGATGGCAGGGCCATCGGGTTCCTGCGCGCACTCCGGCGCGAGGGCCGGGTGTTCCTGCAAGGCCTCGCGTTGGGCATCCCGCTGTTTTCGATGATTGCAATGATCGTCGCGTTCATTCGGCTCAAGGACGATGGCGTTGCCGGGTGGGATGCCGGCAAACCGTGGCTGGTCACCGCCCGGCCGCCGGGCGTGGCGCAGACCTGGCTGTTCATCGTCGGCGTGACCTTCGTGATCGCAGCCGTGGTCGCATTGCAGCTGCTGGTTGCCGCACGCAAGGTCTGAGCACATGTACCTGCGGATCAAGGGCGTCCAGTCAGGTCCGTTCGACATCGACGAGGTCGCGCGTGAGCATGCGGCCGGGCGCCTCGACGATGCCGTGATGTCGTGGTGCGACGGCGAAGCGTGCTGGACGTCGCTGGGCAAGCGCTGGCCGTCGCTGCGGCCACGCGCACACCCGGGTTTCGGCATGGTCCTGGCCCTGCTCGGCGCCGTGGGCATCGTGGTGGCTTCCAAGTCGCAACTCGCGGTGCTGCCGTTCCCGCTGCAGGTCGCACCAGTGTTGTGGTTGGTCGTGCTGGTGTTGGCAGCGCTGGCGACGCTGGGGCTGTGTTGGGCGTGGCACGCCGCGCGCCGCCGCGGCAAGGCTGGTTTGCCGGTGGTGTTGACGACCGTTCTGGTCGTGTGTTTCGGCGTGTGGGGGATCGCGGGCGCAGGTCTTGCCGGCAGGCTGCTGCAGTTTCGCCAGCACGTCGCCAATGCGACGGTCACCTATGCCGCGGCGCAGCGTGCCATCCGGATCCAGGGGCAACTCGGCCCGCGCCTCGAAGAACAGTTGCGCTCGGCCCTGAACGCTCATCCGGACGCCGGATTGCTGGTGCTCGACAGTCCCGGCGGCCTGGTCGACGATTCCCTGAAAGCGGCCGCAGTGGTACGTGCGAAAGGGCTGGTGGCACGGGTCGACGGGATCTGCGCCAGCGCCTGCGTGGCGATCTGGGCGGCGGCGGCGCAGCGTCAGATGACCGCGACTTCGCGGCTGGGATTGCACCAGTTGCGCAGCGACATTGAACTGCCGCAAGCCATCACGCAAGTGGCCATGGCCAGGTTGACGCGGCGCTATGACGCAGTCCTGCGACAGGCGGGTTTTCCCGCGGCGGTGATCGACAAGGCCGGGAAGACACCGCCGTCCTCGATCTACTGGCTCAGTCCCACGGACGTGGCAGACGCGGGTGTGCAGAACATCATCGTGGACGCCGACGGATCTCGGCTGCCGAACGCGATGGCGCAGTGGCTTTGGGTGGCGCAGTCATTCAGGCCGCCGGATTTCATGGGCCAGTTGATGTTGACCATCCGTGTGCATGCGCCAGCGATTGCGCTGCGGCATGCATTCGATCTTTATGCCGCCGTGGTCACCAGGAAAGATTCCCCCGAGTCGTCGAATGAGCTGAGTGCGGTGTACACCGAGGCGAAGCAATACGCGCTGCTGCGCGCTTCTGACGCCGACACGATCGCCTGGGCCCGCAGTTACTTCGATGCGTTTGGCGATGCGCAGCGATACGCATGGATGTGCAAAGTGGACACGAGCAGTTCGGCGGGGACGAGTGTCAGCCGGGCTGAGTTGCGTGCGAATGTGACCCGCGACCTCGCCCATTTGCTCGCCGGCGTCGGTCCGCTGGATGCAGCGCACTCGTGGAAGGATGCTTATTCAGCCACGCGCGAGCGGATGTCGCGGCATGCGTGGGATGCGGCGCGGCACTTTGGCGCCGGGCCCGACGCGTCCGGCTGGATGGCGGTGGACTGGTGCACGTACAAGCTCGACTTCCTGGGCCAGGCCCTGCAGTTGCCACAGCCCGAGGCCGCGCGCGCGGTGCGGTTCATCGAGCTCAAGCACTGGCACGTTGGCGGCTATGGCGACGCGCGCTCCGCAGCCCGCGCGCCGGCGTTTCCTCACGGCGCCGGCGACGGCCCGTAATAACCGCGCAGCAGTCCCGCCACGCCCGGTTCGGCGCGTTCCAGTTGCCGTGGGGCGGCGAAGTGCAGTTCGCTGGTCACGGCGAAGTATTCGCCGGGGTTGGTCGCGGCGTAAGGATCAATCGGCGTGTCGTGGCCGCGCGCGACTTCCGTTTCGAGGCGGTCGAAGGCGCGCTGGAAGGTGTCGATCCAGGCGCGCCATGACACTCCGCGCGGCAGCGGCGGCACGCCATCGGGCGGGCCGTCCAGCATGTCCAGCTTGTGCGCGATTTCGTGCACGACCACGTTGTAGCCTTCCCACGGATGTTCGAGGTCCTGTTGCACGGCGGCCCACGACAACACCAGCGGGCCGATCTTCCAGGCCTCGCCGGCAAGCACCTGGTCGCCCTCGGTGATCACGCCCGTGGCGGCGTCGTGATGGCGGTGGCGCACCTTGAATTCGCCCGGATAGACCACGACGCCCTGCCAGCCGCGCAGCGCGCGAAACCCCATGTGCAGGATCGGAATGCACGCCTGCATCGCGATCAGCAACCGCTGTGTCGCGTCGAGGTCGAATTCGATCGGGCGGAAACGCTTGCGTTGCAGGAAGCGGGCCACGAGCAGGCGCAACTGCTTCTGGTCGGCCGTGGACAGGCGCTGCGCCAGCGGATTGCCCGCAAGCGCCTTGCGCCAATCGCCATCGGCAATGGCCGGCGGCGGCCGCAATCCGGGCAACCAATTGAACCACTTCATGCATTGCTCCGGAGCAGGTCAGCCTGTGAATGTTGGATATGGCGGCATGCGCGGCTGTCTCAAGTGTGAAGGGATGCGCGCAGCGGGACGTGGTTCCGATCCAGCGGCGCGCATACCGGCATACAATGCGTCGCAATGCCTCCGAACATTTCCCCGCCGCTCGCGGTCGATGCCCCGCGGCCCATCGCTCCCGGCTGGTTGCGGATCGCCCTGGCCAACCTGCGCCATCGCCCGTGGCGGCTGCTCAATCCGCTGTTGTATCCCGCCTACCGTTGGTACGAGCACTACCTCGACGCGCAGGTGGCGACGGATCCCGTGCCGGCGCATATCGGCTTGATCCTCGACGGCAACCGGCGTTTTGCGCGCGACATCGGGTTGGAAGCGACACTCGGGCACCAGTACGGCGTGAACAAGCTGCGCGAAGTGCTGGAGTGGTGCCTCGACCTCGACGTCGGGCATGTCACGCTGTACGTGTTCAGCACCGAGAACTTCAACCGTGCGCAGGACGAAGTCGATTCGCTGCTCGACCTGTTCGTGCGCGAGAGCGCGCGCCTGCTGGAAGAGCCGCGCATGAAGAACGGACGCGTGCGGGTGAAGATCATCGGCCAGCGTGAGCGCCTGCCCGAGCGCGTCGTCGCCGCCAGCGAGGCGCTGGAACTTTCCACCGCCGGTCACGACGGCATGCTGCTCACCATCGCGCTGGCCTACAGCGGACGCGAGGAAATCACCGATGCGGTGAAAGGCCTGTTGAATGCCGCAGTGGCCGCCGGCAGTTCGCTCGAAGACCTGTCCGCCGGACTGAAGGCCGAAGATATCCAGCGGTATCTCTACACCGAAGGCACGCCCGATCCGGACTTCATCATTCGCACCAGCGGCGAACAGCGCTTGTCGGGTTTCCTGCTGTGGCAGGCGGCCTACAGCGAGTTTTATTTTTGCGATGTGCTGTGGCCGGCGTTCCGGCGCATCGATTTCCTGCGCGCAGTGCGCACCTACCAACGACGCAACCGGCGCTACGGGCGCTGAGGCCATCGCGGGAACGATCGAGGCTATGCCCCGCAACCGCTGCCGCTCGGGTGGAGCCAGTGCCGGGCGAGGGTGCGTGGCGCCTTTCGGCCCAAACCGGAAGTCCGCGCGTATCGTTGAGTCGTACGAAAGCGGCCATGGCGCCGTCACCGTCCCCGATAGCCCGTGATAAATCGTAGCGGCTCTGACCCGTTGCGTAGCACCGGGCGTCAACGCATGGTCGATGTCCATGCCTATAGGACAAGCTTCCTGTCGGCCGTAGGCCTTTCCGGATTGACACCGGGAATGACAGGCGCGACGATCCGGATTACAAGCCAGATCTGGGGCAGAATCGGGGGTAGACGCCGTATGGATAGAGTGTTGTACATAGAACGGTTCGCAAATGGATGCGCACCAATCGAAGCAAGCGCGTTCATTCATGCGTTCGTTAGGTGCTTAGGTCCGGAAGAATCTGTTGAGCTTCTGCAGCGTTCGCTGGTCGGAGACACGACGATACGGCGTGCTGCGCTCCGAAAGGTCCGCTCAAGTATCGAGAATGGAAGCATCATTGATCCCTCCGGGTTGCTCGCTAGCCTCCAGCAGCAAGTTACGAACGGTGAACCTCGGCACCGGAGCAGTTGTGCATATTGTCTACTAGAGGTTGCGCGAGTCTGCGACGATCGCATCCGTTGCAATATTCAGTCGCTCTTGGGCTCGTCAAAGTATGTAGGCTTGCGACGCCGCAGCTACAAACTTTACGACCCAGATTCGCCTGACAGCCGAACCCTACTTGAGCACGCTTGGCGTGCGTTCCATGATCGCGAAGCCGCTTGGCTCATCGCCAAAACGTTCCCCTTAGAGTTCCTACTGGAAAACAAGCAAGCCCTGGTCGACACATGCACAGAAGGCTGGCAACTCTCAAAGGTTTATCTTCGGCTTGCGGAATCCGAACCAGCGGTTGTCGATGATCTCTTGAAACGTGATCCAGTGTCGTACTTATACGTTATGGCAAAACTGGGTCGCAACGTGGCAGGCCAAACATTGTCGTCTATACTCAACGCGAACCTTGGTGATGAAAGGCTAGGGCTTGTACTTTGGTGCTTGGGTGAGCTGAGAGAATGGGATCAATTGGTTGCTGCCTCTGCGCGCACAAGCGAGATCGCAAAGGCTCGTTTTCGTATGTACGGCAGCGGAATCTCATGACCCGGTCACCCGGGTCGCTCACCCGCCGCGCGAGCTTGCGCCGGTTACCTCGGGCGCCAGACCCAGGGGGAGGCTAGACCAATGACAGATGCGCCCGTGGTTGACTTGACGATTTATCTAGTCAAGAAAAACCGAACGACACCTGACGCTGCTCTCAAGAATACAGGATCGCTAGACAGTGCCACACTGAGCCTGTCCGAAACCTGTGAAGCAACGGTCTATATTCGCAAACAGGCTTCCAACCTGCCTAGATGGGCCAACTTCTTCAGCGAGTTCCTCGACCCGTCCAAGTTCGGACGCAACTCCTCCACGGGTGCCATATTATCGATTCCCCGTCAAGGTCGAAGACTGCTATTAACATTTGGCCAAGGCTGGAACAACATTGACAGTTCTGCAATCGAGGTGGACTTCGGACTACGGACCGCACTGAATCTCCTAAATCCCACAAGCATTCGAAGCATCGATAAATCCACGCTTGAGGGTCAACCGAAACAACTACGGGAGCAATCCGGCCGAGCAACCGAAATTCAGTACTTCGGTATTGACGTCGAACGTGATTTGCTCCAAGCGGTCACCGGTACGCCAATTGACAAAGAGTTCGGGCCGCGGGTATCGGGATTAGATTCAGTACACCTTAGCTTACATATCGCACCGAAGGCGTTGCCAGACTTACTCGATAAATTGCTCTTGGCTTTCACCAGCGATGAATATAAAAATGGTCCATTCTCATGGATTGACCACATCGCACAGATACGCGATCCCGAGGTAATCGCTGACCTTGATCGCGTGCTTGTCGAAAAAATCAACAGGCAGGACATAGACAGGATATGGCTTACGGTCCCAGAGATCATTGACTGGAATCGCGTTGTTGGTTTCAGATATTCCATGTCAAGAAAGGCGCCGCGCGTCCACGACGTGTGGTTACCACGCTTCTTAGAAACATTCACAAAGAAGGAGATTAGTAAGCCAGGCCTAATGCGTAGAAAAATATACTGCGTCGATGCCGATGGAAATTCAGTACTAGACAGACCTTCATACAACTTCCTATACGCGGAAGTAGATCGGCAAACTGGTATCTGCCTGCTGAATAATGGAAAGTGGTATCGCGTGGAATCAAATTACGCGGACACAGTCAATAGAAACTTCACATCGATTAAGCTATATAAAAGGGACCTTCCTCAGTACATCGATGATTCCGAGGGCGCGTACAACGCGCGCGTTGCGCATGAACAGCCCGAGAAATACGTCCTAATGGATACAGATCTTGCGTACATACCAGGAGCGGCATCTGGTATTGAGATTTGTGATCTTTATCGGCAGGAGCGTGAATTTATTCATGTGAAAAGATATGGCGGTTCGAGTGTGCTAAGCCATCTATTCAATCAAGGATTGGTCTCTGGCGAACTTTTCAAGATGGATCCGACCTACCGTGAGATAGTAAATAGCAAACTACCTGAAGACCGCAAGTTAGGAGATTGTAATAGAGTGCCAGGCGCACTGGAATATTCAGTTGTATATGCAATCGTTAGTGCCAGCGATAAGCCGCTTTCGGTTCCGTTCTTTTCGAAAATTAGTCTTAGGCATTGCATCACAAGGCTACAGGCTATGGGATTTGATGCCATGCTCGGTAAGATTTCGGTATCACAAGAGCAAAGGAGGCTCGAAGTGTTGCCGCCCGGACCCAACAAGGCGTAGCATCAAGTTTGATGTGCGCAGGTGATTAGCCATCCCGAAAGCAGACCGCGACGAATGTCAGCAACGGGCCGACACCAGCTCCCCACGCGTCAATCGGAAAGGAATCCGAGGATGTGCGCGGCGACGTCTTGCGGATGCGCGATGTGCAGGTGGTGCGGGCCGGCGATGTGCTCGGTGCGGATGTCGGCCACGCAGGCGGCGCGCGCTTGCATTCCCGCCGTCGGCAGGTAGGGTGTCGCCGGTTTGGCGAGCAGCAGCAGGGTCGGCGCGTCGATGCCGGCAAGCAGGCGCCGCACCTGCATTTCGTCGATCCGCACGGGTGTTGTGAGACGCAGGCGCGGGTCACTGCGCCAGGCGAAGCCGCCATCCACTTCGCGCAGGTTGCGCGCGATGATCGGACGCGCGGCGTCGGCATCAAGCCCTCCCGCCGCGACGCGCGCTGCCACCGCGGCGTCGAGCGATGCGAATACACGCGCGGGACGGCGG
>DASSNC010000109.1:0-2993 GCA_035688305.1 Rhodanobacteraceae bacterium | reverse complement strand
GGTCAGCGTCGCGATCTGGCCCGAGATGTCGTAGGAGATGCCGACGCCGAAGAACCAGCCGCCCATCGCGAGCGATGCCTCGTCGGGCGCGGCGAGCTTGCCGACCAGCGCATAGCCGATCGGTGACAGCGCGAGTTCGCCGACGGTCGAGCCGAGGTAGCACACCAGCAGCGTCCACGCGGCGACCTTGCCGTCGGGCAATTGCATGCGCGCGATCGCATACCACAGCGCGCCGTAGCCCAGCGCCACCAGCATCAGCCCGATCCCGAACTTGCGTGGCGTGGATGGATTGATCCGGCGCCGGTCCAGCCACGGCCACAGCATCGCCATGAAGGGCGCGAGGATCAGGATGTACAGCGGATTCACCGACTGGAACAGGGTGAAGCTCCACGCGAGCCCCAGCACCCGTCCGTTCCACAGCGGGGCGACGTGGTCGCGGGCGAAGAAGTTCAGGGCGCTGGCGGAGAGCAGGCTCAGCGCCCAGAACACCACCAGGGCGACGAAGAGCAGCAGCAGCGCGATGTAGCGATGGTTCTGCACGCGGTCGCCCCGACGCCGGCAGCGGACGACGAAGTACACGATCAGCAGGACCATGAGGGTGTACACCGCGATTTCGAGTACCGTGGTGTAGGCCATCAGGAATGCCGTGGGCACGATCAGCGCCAGCCACGCCGCGACCACCACGGGTGTCGACCAGCGCCGATGAAAACGCGGCCGGTCGTCGGCGCCCGGCAGCCTGCGCTGGCGCCACTCGAACACCAGCGTTCCCACCAGCATGCCCGCCGCCGCCGCGACGAAGCCCAAGCGATATCCGTAGTGCACCCCGATCCATGCGGCGCAGATGAAAGGCGCGATGAATGCGCCGAGGTTGATCGCGAGGTAATACAGCGTGTAACCGGCCTCGCGCTTCGGATCGTCGTTCGCGTAGTTGCGCCCGACCAGCACCGTCAGCGGGATGTTGAGCCCCGCCGCCAGCACGAAGGCCGCCAGCGCCATCAGGAATCCGTACAGCCCGGGCCACGCCATCCCGAGCAGCGCCGGGATCATCAGCCACAGCGAAAGCCGCAGCGAGCGAACCTCGCCCAGCACGTTGTCCGCCACCCAGCCGCCCAGGATGGTCACGGCGTAGAGCAGGGTGCCGAAGCCCGCGAACAGCAGGTTGGCCTGCTGCAGCGCCTCGCCCTTCGGCAGCGTCGCGAAGAACGTCTCCGCGGCATACGGCGCGAGGAACGCGCGGAACCCGTAGAAGGCGAAGTTGAACCAGACCGTGAGGAACAGCAGCACCCACAGGAGGCGTGGGTGCCCGAGCAGGCGCCCGGAGTCGGACGTCGGATCCGAAGCTTCACTGGCGCCCATCGGCGGCTCCCGCAGCGGCTGGCCCTCCCCGGCCGCTGCGGACCTTAAACCCGCGCGGGCCGCGGCGGCAACCCGCTGAGCGGGTCAGGCCGGTTTGATTTCGGTGCGGACTTCGAGCAGCTCCGGGAAGAACGTGAGGTCCAGCGCCTTCTTGAGGAACCCGACGCCGGACGAGCCGCCGGTGCCGCGGCGATGGCCGATGATCCGCTCCACCGCCTTCATGTGGCGGAAGCGCCAGAGCTGGAAGTTTTCCTCGACGTCCACCAGCGTCTCGCAGAGGTTGTACTCGGGCCAGAACTTGTCCGGCGCCTCGTAGATGCGCCGGAATGCCGGCAGCAGCGACTCGTCGTGCTTCCAGCCCTGGCGCACGTCGCGATCCAGCACCGCCTGCGGAATGGCATGGCCGCGGCGCGCAAGCCAATGCAGCGCCGCGTCGTACAGGGTCGGCGCCTCCAGCGTGGCGCGCAGGCGCTCCCGCGCCTCGGCGTCGTGCGAGAACACCTCCAGCATGTCCGCGTGCTTGTTGCCGAGCAGGAATTCCACGGTGCGGTACTGCAGCGACTGGAAGCCCGACGACGGGCCCAGCGCGTCGCGGAACTTGAGATATTCGTGCGGCGTCATCGTCTCCAGCACGGCCCATTCGTTGAACAGCTGGTCCTGGATGCGCTTGACCCGCGCGAGCTTCTTGAGCGCCTGGTCGGGCAGGTCGGCATCGAGGTCCACGATGGTCCCGCGCAGCTCGTGGATCATCAGCTTCAGCCACAACTCGGCTACGTGGTGCTGCACGATGAACAGCATTTCGTCGTGGTAGGCGGGGTCGGAAACCGGCCGCTGCGCCGCCAGCAGCCCGTCCAGCCGCAGGTAACTGGCGTATGTCATGCGCCCCGAGAGGTCGCGCTGGATGCCGGCTTCGAGTTCGCGCCGGTTGTCGTCGGTCATGGCTATTGAGCGCTCTTGACGGAGAAGCCGTTGGGGAAAGTCGGGCGGTTGAAGGCGTCCTGGTCTCCGTGGTTCAACGGAGAGTTCGGAGACTGCCCAGTTTAGCGAAGCGGCGATCATGGACGATCGCAAAAAGGAAGTGCAAGCCGGCAGATCATCGCGGCCTGGACATCGGCGCGCGATGACCATCGTCAAATCGACGGGGATCTTCTGTTGCGATGCAGCATTCGCGTGGCCTGCGAAGCCGCGCAGGCGCATGCGATAATAGGCGGCCCGCTTGCGCCGAAACGCCGGCTGCGAGCGGTCGCGGCTCCGCGCGACGTGGAGCCCATCGAATCCGAATCGACCGGGAGCAATCCGTGCCCATCGCCGCCAAGTTTGAAATCGAATACCTGCAGTACCTGGACCCCCAGGGCAAGCAGGTACGCAAGGACCTGCCGGACTTCGCGCAGGACATCGACCAGATGGTCGAGCTGTACAAGCTGATGGTGTCGACGCGCGTGTTCGACACCAAGTCGATCGCGCTGCAGCGCACCGGCAAGCTCGGCACCTACGCATCGTGCCTCGGCCACGAGGCGACCCACGTCGGCATCGGCAGTGCGCTGAAGCCCGAGGACGTGTTCGCGCCCAGCTACCGCGAATACGGCGCGCAGTTGTACCGCGGCGTGCGCCCGCGCGACGTGTACATGTACTGGGGC
>DASSNC010000088.1:0-10933 GCA_035688305.1 Rhodanobacteraceae bacterium | reverse complement strand
TTGGCACCGCCGCCACCGGCACCAGCTCCACCACCACCAACGGCGGCGCCGCCAACGCAAGCTGGCGTGGCGCCGGCCGCGCACGAAGCCGCGGTTTCCGATTCGCCCGCCGCAACCATCCGGCATATTCGCGAGCTGCTGCAAGCGGATCAACGGGCGCAGGCGCTTGCGGCCCTGCGCGACTTCACGCGCAGCCATCCCGACTACTTGCTGCCCGACGACCTCAAGGCACTGGCGGCAGCGACCGCATCGACGACATCCGCTCCGCCCGGGAACTGATGCAGAGGCAGGCTGCGGCACCCGTGTCTCGGGAGGGCGGCCCGGCCAGCACCGATCAGGACTTGCCGCTGCCCGTCAAGGGTGTTTTCAACACGAACCGCGTGTCGCGGACGAACGGCGTGCCGCCCCCGCAAGCGCATCGCTGCCCGGATGCGTACCGGTGCATGCAACACGCACCGGGTGGGTGGCGCCCGTGCGCAGCGTCACGAGCGTGCCGGATTCAGTTGGCAGGCATCCGAGCCTGCTAGCGCATCAACGATGCTTCCACGGTCATCTCGGGCAACCGTGTCACGGTAGTCGAACCTTGATCGGCCCACGGAATGGCCGCAATCGGACCCGGCAGATACGCCAACCACTGGCCGTAACCAATGGTCGCCACATGGCCGCCGTCGATGTAAAACTTCACGCGCTGGTCCAACATCCAGCGATCGCGACCGGCGTTCGGTCCGCTGATGGGAACGCGATACCGCCACTCGTGCGCGGCTTCCAGAGTCGGATCAGCGAAAATCTTCCGGTACAGGCTCAGGTCCGGAATTCGACTGTAAAGGTTCACCTGGCGCACCGCAGCGTGCAGCACACGACCATCGCGGCCGATTTCCAGACGAAGGTCAACCACGGCCTCCATGCCCGCCCTGACCGCCCTGATCGGATATGCGGGAGGAACGCCAGCCACGTGCGCCAGCCCGGCATTCGGATCGCAACCCGAGACGAACGTCATATCCGCATGCGGCGGCGGGCAGTGCAGGTCAATGTCCGCGACACCGATCTGGACGGTGTTCTGCTCAACCGTCTTGCCGTCGACCTTCTGTTTGCTGGTGCCGGTGACGGTGCCGGTGACTTGCACCGACATCCGGGCCTGCGTCGGCACCGTCTTGTGCGCGGCCTTGATTGCGTCGAACGTCCACTCCGGGACGCTCGACTTCAGCAAGCTCTGGACACCTGATGGCAATTGGTCGGCGTGGTCGATCGTGTACGCCTTGACGCTGCCATCGGGATTCACGCTGACGGTACCCGTGACCACCATGCTGACATGGACCGGTGTCGTTGCCGCGAACGCCAACGTCGGAACAACCAGCCCGAACAAGATCCCCAACCATGCCAAGCGCTTCATCGCCCCACTCCTTGTCGAACCTCACTGCCGGACTCTAGCCACACGTGCCCGCGCGGACAACACGCGTTGCGCAAGAATCAAGGTATCGGCGGATATCGCGGATCGGGAATCAGTGACGCCGTGACGAGAATGTCCGGCAAGCGGATGAGGTTGGCGGAGTCCGCGTCGGCCCAGGGAATCGCCTGATCCGGGCCCGGCAGATAGGCGAGCCACTGGCCATACCGCGTGCTCGCGGCGTGGTCACCGGCGATGACAAATTTGACCCCTTGCTCCACCACCCAGTGGCCTGCCAAGGCATGGGGGCCGACGGTCGGTACGTTGAATTGCCAGTCTTGCGTTGCCGACATCGCGGCGTCGCCCAGCTGCTTGCGAAGTTTCTCCGGGCGCGGAACCTGCATGTACAGATCAACCCGGCGCACTGCCGCCTGCATGATGTGGCCTGCGCTGTCGACATCCAGATACAGATGGACCAAGCCGCCCGCCTGCAGCTTTACGGCAGCCAGCGGGTATTGCGGAAGCGCCGGCGACTTGTCTTCCGGCCAGTAATTCAAGGTAGCGGCGGGATCGCAACCGCGTACGAACGTCAGGTCGGCATGCGGCGGCGGGCAGTGCAGGTCAATGTCCGCGACACCGATCTGGACGGTGTTCTGCTCAACCGTCTTGCCGTCGACCTTCTGTTTGCTGGTGCCGGTGACGGTACCGGTGACATGCACCGACATCCGGGCCTGCGTCGGCGCCGTCTTGTGCGCGGCCTTGATTGCGTCGAACGTCCACTCCGGGACGCTCGACTTCAGCAAGCTCTGGACACCTGATGGCAACTGGTCGGCGTGGTCGATCGTGTACGCCTTGACGCTGCCATCGGGATTCACGCTGACGGTACCCGTGACCACCATCCCGAGCTCGACGGGAGTCTGTTTCCCAGTCGCCTGCAGCGGCAGCGCAAGCACCAAAACCAAACAAAACCACGCAAGAATTTTCATCGCCAACCTCCCGTTGGAACCGGGTGACGAGAATCCAGCCCTTCACCCGCTCGCCAGCAACATGCCTCCGCTGCGCAGGTTGCCGGCAATGACGCGACGCTGACGCTCGGCCGCGTCGTGATGTGCGAACTTCGCAATCGGCACGAACCCTCCTGCCGGTGCCGCGGAGGCCGACGCGCCGTGCGCCGGGGTGCTCGTCGCAGGCGTCGGCGCGGGTGCCGCGACCGGCGCAGGCATCGCCTGGGGCTCCGGCGCGCTCGTCGGCGGCGCGGGCGTCGTGGCCGGCGTCGCTTCATCGGAGTGCAGGATCGGCTTCAGCGACTGGAACTTGTTTTCGTATTCGTCGGTGATGCGGCGCGCGTCATCCGCATTGCGCACCACGCGCGGCGTGATCAGCACGATCAATTCGGTGCGGCTCTTGTCGTGTTCGGTGGTGCCGAACAAGCGGCCGAGTATCGGGATCCGGCTCAGGAACGGCACGCCATTGCTGGTGTTGGTGTCGCTCTGCTGGATCAAGCCGCCCAACAGAACTGTCTGCCCGCTTTGCACCGCAACCTCGGTGCTGAGCGCACGGTTGGCGATGGTGTAGTTGCCGTATTGGTCCTTGGTGGTCGGCTTGCTGACGACCTGCTGGATGTCCATGTACACCAGGCCGCCCGGATTCACGCGCGGCACCACGTCCAGCAGCACGCCGGTGTCGATGTACTGCACCTGGCCAACGTTGTAGCTGCCGCCCGCAGGCGAACCGATGCCGACGCCGGGCGCGTAATAGGTTTGCACCACCGGAATCTTCTCGCCCACCTTGAAGGTGGTTTCCTGGTTGTTGAGCACCACGGTTGACGGCGCCGAGAGCACCTTGACGTCGCCCGAGCCTTCCATCGCCTTGACCGCGAATTGCAGGTCCTTGCCGGCAAACGAATAGAACAAGGCGTCGGTGGCGCCGTCGTAATTGACACCACCGAGGCCGGCCGCACCCTGGTGGCGGTGATACGACTGGTCCGTGTTGGGCGGCGAGCCGGGCTGGGTGCCGATCAGGCCACCGAGGTAATACTGCACGCCGAACTGGAAGCTTCCGGTCAGGGTCACTTCCAGCACCTTGGTTTCAATCTGCACCTGCAGCGGCTTTTCATCCAGCCGCTCGATCACCGGCAACAGTTTTTGCCACTCCGAGGACGTCGCCCGCACCAACAGCTGGTTGTTCTCGTTGACGGCGGCGATGCGCACGCCCGACTGCGTGGTGAAGGCGACCTGGCCCTGCTGCCCGAACTGGTTCTGGCGACGCGTCTGGGTGGCGCCGGAAACCATGCCGGCACCGACGTCACCACCGCCTGCGGACGCGCCATCGGCGCCACTGCCGCTGTCGCTGGAAAAACTGCCGAAGCCGCTGGATGGCCCCATCGCGCCGAGGTGTCCCCGCGAGGTCTGCTCGATCGGCGAGAACCCCGGCGCGACCGCGCCTGGCGGCGCTTCGCCGCCGTTGCCGCTGCCGTTGCCGAACAAGGCATTCAAGTGCGAGGCGAGATCGGACGCCTTGACGTTGAGCACGTTGTACACGTACAGGCCCGAGCCATTGCCGGCGCCGTTGTCGATGGTGGTGACGAGCTTGCGCACTTCGTCGATGTAACGCGGCTGCGCGGTGATCACGACCAGACTGTTGCTGTGCTTCAACGGAATCAGCCGCACCAGGCCGGACACCTTCGCGCCCTTGTCACTGGTCTCGCCGTTCAGCACGGCATCGAGCTGGCTGACAAGGTCGTCGGCCTGCACGTGCTGCAGCGGAATCACCGCCACCGACATGCCGCGCAGCCAATCGACATCGAAGGTGCGGATGATGCTTTGATAGTTGGCGAGTTCGGCCGGCGTGCCGCCGAGCACCAGCAGGTTGCGCTGCGGATCGACCAGCAGGAATGCGGTCGACGTCGCGAACGGTTTCAGCAGCATCTGCATGGCTTCCGCAGAAACAAAATGCAGCGGGAACAGGCGCGCTGCGTAGCCGGCGCCCGGCGAAACTCCGCCGAGCCCGGGTACCAGGTTGCCCGGCGCGGCATCGGCCACCGGCACCACGAGGTAACGCCCACCCTCGTGCACCAGTGCATTGCCGGTCCACGACAGCAACATCTGCAGGATCGGCAGCATCTCCTCCTTGGTCACCGGTTGCGACGTGGCGAAGGTGACGGTGCCCTTGACGTTCGGCGAGACCGAATAATTCACATGCAGCACATCGCCGAGGATCGCCTTGACCGCGGCCTGCACCGGCTGGTTGTCGAAGTTGAAGGTGATGGTGCCGCCAGCGTTGCTGCCGCCCTGTCCGCGCGTGGCGGGCGCGCTGCCGATGAACACGCCGGTGCCGTAATGGGTTTCCGCCGCGGCGCCCGGGGCCAACGCCTGGTTCTCGCCAGTGCCGACATTCAGCGGCTCGGGCGCCGGGCTGCGACTGCCCTTGATCGCCTCGCGCTGCAGGCTGTAATCCTGATCCTGATGCAGGGGCGGCGTCGCGCAACCCGCAAGCAGCGCGAGTGCAACAACCAATCCCGGTACGACGAAAATTCTTGACACGTCACCATCTCCCCATGGGGTTGCACGGCGGCAACCGCTTGGCCCGTTCAGCGGCCGCCATTCTGACTGTTCTGGCGCCGGCGCGCTTCGATTCTTTCCCGCAGCTCCTTGGCGCGCGCCGCGGCCGATTGCGCCGCACCCGCTTGATGCACGACCGGCGACGCCTGTCCGCTGCCGCCGGAACCATCGCCCGAGTCCTGATCGCCGGCGTCCGGCTTGCCGGCATCCGGCGACGGCCCCGGGATCAATTTCAAATTCAGGCGCGTACCCCCGGCATCCACCACCGCGCTACGCGGATGCAGGGCCACCAGGGTCGGACCACCATGCGACGTCCGGCCTTCGACCACACGGAAATCCTTGCCGGAGGTCTTGTCGTGCAGGATCGCCATGTTGAGGCCGGGCTGCATGATGACACCGGTGAGCTCGAGGTTGCCGCTGCTGCCCCCGTCAGCGCCGGACGCCGCCTCGGGCGTGCGGTCGGGGCTGAACAACGGATGCAGCCAGACCGCATCGAAATGCTCCAGCGGCGGCACCACCGGTGGCGGCGTGGCATTGGCGAGGCCCGGCAGTTTCGGCGCATCGCCCGCGCCGCCCCAATGCGCGCCACGCCCCAGCCCCAACCACAAAGCAATCAGCAGCAGCGCCAGCAGCACGGCAACGACAGCGAGCATGGGGGTAAGGCGGCGGCGGTCGGCAGCGTTCATGGCGAGCCCGCCGCGGGGCGCAGGTAACCGGTGAGGGTCAGCTGCGCCTGCAATTTTCCGGTGGGCGAACGCGCGAGTTGCAGGTCGTCCACGAACAAATACGGCAGGCCGCGGTTGAAATCATGCAGCAGCGCCGCGAGTGGCTGCATGCCGCAGTCGAGCGTGATGCTGACGCTGACGCGGCGGAACGGCGAGTGACTGTCGTCCTGTTCGATCGGCATCTTGGAAGGCATGCTGCAGCCGGCGCCTTCGTGCGCATGCGCTGCCACCAGATCGGTCGCACGCTGGATCAGGTCCGCCGACGCGGTGCTGGGGTCGCTGCCCGGCAGGAACGCGCCCACGGTGGCGCCCCCGCGCTCGAGTTGGCGCACCCGTTTTTCCAGTTCCGGCTGCTGCGCGATCGCCGCGGCATAGCGTGCATGCAGCGCATCGAGATCGTGCATCTGGCTGCGCACGTCCAGCAGCGGCGACACGAACCACCAGTGCAGCACCAGGAAATACGCGATCACGAGGGCGACCAGGGTCACCACGATGGCGGCGAGGCGCGATTGCGCAGGCGACATCCGGCGGGCGTCAATGCGCATCGGGTGTCTCCGCACTGCGCACGCGCGCCACCATCTCGAAACGCTCCTTGCCGGTCGCGGGATCGGGCTGGATCACGCCCTGCAATTTCGGCTCGGCCAGCAGCGGCG
Organism: Rhodanobacteraceae bacterium; assembly: GCA_035688305.1. GTDB lineage: Bacteria > Pseudomonadota > Gammaproteobacteria > Xanthomonadales > Rhodanobacteraceae > 66-474. The sequence goes on along the minus strand of DASSNC010000088.1, from coordinate 4,611 downwards.
AGCGGCCGAGCGCATCGACCAGCGCCGCGGCCTTGGCGGCCTCGCCCTTGATGTCCAGCCCGCCGGAATCATCCAGCGTCAAGGTATCGAGCGATGCCGTCAGCGGCAGGCGCATGGTGAGGTCATCCAGCACCGCCAGCGGCGCGGGATTGTCGGCCTTGCGCTTGACCAGGAACTTCGAGGCCGCGATGGCGCCGGTGAGTTGCGCGTGCAACTGTTCGGACCGCGTGGCCTGGGCGCGCATGGTATCGACCTCAGCCTGCATGGCCGCGAGTGCCGCGCGGCGGTTGTCCAGCCACTGCGAGAGCAGCAGCACCACCAGCACGATGCAGACCCCGCCCAGCAGCCAGTTGAGACGGCGGCGACGATCGGCGCGGCGCGGCCGCCGTCCCGGCGGCAACAGGTCGATACCGGCCAGCGCGCCATCGGCACCCTGCACGTCGATGGCGTCAGGCAGCACGCCCGAGGCACCCACGCGCTCCAGCATCGGATCCAGTTCGGCCTTGGGTACCACGAACAAATCCACGGCGACGTTGCCGGCGGGCGCCGGCTCGCCACTGAGCCGCGCGTCGAAATAAACCTGGTCGGCCTTGAACGGCGTCTGGCGGTCGAGTTCGTACCCGGCCACCCGGCGCGGATCGCCGGCCGCGGCGGCCGGCAGCACAAGCCGGCGCTGCAGCACGTGGTCTGATGGCACCACCAGCAACAAGCGGCGATCATCGGGATCGATCCCGGCGCAAGCCTGCGCGAACGCCGCGCGACGCACCTCGGGCGGCAACTCGGCGGGAATGCGCGTCAACGTGGAACCCGTGCGTACGCGGTACACGCTGATGCTGTCGCCGGCCGCGGACAGCCACAGCACGTCTGGCCCGCGCTGCACCCAGCCGCGCAGCCTGGCCGGCAGCATCGCGGTCAGTTCGCTGCCCCACCATTGCAGGAAGCCCGGCAGCGGCGAGCGCCGCCACGCGAGTCTCGCGCGTTCAAGTGATTGTGTGGATGCGATCGCCATGGCCCCAGGATCTCATGGTGCGCCGGGGGAACCCGGGCGCCAATCCAGCACTTTGTACGGGCGCGCGCTGGCTGCCGTCAATGCCAACCTGAGCGTGACGTCCAGATCGGCCCGGGTGCCATCTGGCAAAACGGCGCTGGCGAACACCCGTTCGACCGTGCCGCCGTAACCGGCCACCAGCGCCCCGCCGGCGACCGCGCCCGCCGCCACGCCATTGCCCGCACCCACGCTGGCCGGGCGCGCGCGGCGATCCCGTACCAGGGTTGCGGCGACGCCAGCGCGGATTCCGCGCAAGGCTTCCAGCGCCAGCGGCCCGGCGTAGGAGGCGTCCGGAAAATTGCGCCCACTGAACACGGTCACGGCCGGTTGCAGCTTCGCGAACAGCGCGGGGTCCATGCCCGGCAGCGCCGCCAGTTGGTCGATCGAGCGCACCAGACCGTGCGCGGCAGGAGCGTCCGCCCCGGTTGGCGGCGTGCGCCAGTCGGCGAGCGTTGCGGCAAGCCGATCGGCGCGCGCGGAATCGGCGCCCGCCGCAACGAACAATCGCTGCAGCATGTCGGTCGGTGTCGCGTTGAGATCGAACAGGCCGCCGACGTCCACTACCCTCGTGGTGACCTTGGCGCCATCGAAATCGAAATGGTAGGCACGGCCATCCGGGATCCAGCGCTGGCTGCGCGCCTGCGCGTTCAGGCCGGCGACCGCGTGGGCGAGTCCGGCTTGCGCGGCCAGCTCGGCGCGGACCTGCTCGGAGCCGTACAAGGCAGCCTCGCCATGGCTGCGGGTGGCCGCCGCGAGGCCGGCCAGCAGGGCCGCGAGCAGCACGCTCACCCACAACACCAGCAGCAAGGCGGTGCCGCGTTCGCGCCTGTTCATGGCGTCATGCCCGTGGGCTGGAGGCCAATGCCGGTGGCGGTGTGCAGGCGCACCAGCATGTCGGGAAATGCAACGCGTTCCTTCCAACCCGGATCGAGGTGGATCCGCACTGCCAGCGGCAAGCCGTTCGCCGCCGCCCAATCGCCGCGCCACGCCGCAGGTTTGCCGAACGCGGCCGCCGCAAAATATTCGAACTTGCCGCCGTGCAACCCGGTGAGCAGGACATGCCGTTCGGGCTTGCCGGATACAGGCTGGCTGCCGGTGTAGGGAACGTAATTGAGCTCGAGCGCAGCACCACCATCCTTGCCCTGCAGCAACTCCAGCGTCTGCACGTACAGTCCCGCGTGCCCGGCCTGTATCGGCAATGGACCGACGTAGGTGATTTTCGTGGCACTGCCGACGAACTCGCGGCTCCTGTTCGCGCCGGCTTCGAGGTACGGCTGCGCCTGCGCCGCGGCCAGCCATGTCCGGATGAAGCGCTGCGTCGTGTGCACGGCCTCGCTTTGCGTCATCAGCGCATTCGTGGAACGCGTGATCCGGGTTGCGCCCGACAGCGCACCCCACACGCCTGCCATCACGAACGCAAACAGCAGCACCGCCAGCAACACTTCCAGCAGGGTGAAGCCCATCTCCCGTGTAGTTCCTTCCCCCGCTTGCGGGGGAAGGTGCCCGGAGGGCGGATGGGGGCGAACTCGCAAGATCATGGTTCCTGCCCCGCCTGTGCGGCCTGCGCGCGTTCGGTCGACAAACGCAGGGTGCGGTGATCGCCGTATTCGATCGCGACGTCGAGCTGGTACAAGTCAATCGCGGCGGCCTGCGCCACCATCACGCCGCCCGACTGCGCGAAATCGACGGCCTCGGTCGCGTCGTCCGGGGACGCCGCCGGTTGCGGCAGCGCGTGGACCTTCAACGACCAGGTCATGCCATCCGCGAAGGTGCCGGACTTGCTTTCATTTTCGAGTGGATCGGCCAGCCCCTGTCCCGCCAGCAGGCTCTGTGCGTGCTCCGTCGCAGCATCCAGCGCCGCCGCGCGGCTGGCATTGCGCGCCGCGCCACCCAGCGCCGACAGCCCGACCGCAAAGGCAATCGCCAGCAACGCGATCGCGGCCAGCACTTCGAGCAGGGTGAAGCCGTTGGGGAGCGGGGAGCGGGGAGCGGAGATCGGGGACCGGGCGACCTGGGAGCTTTGTTGCGAAGCGGGTATTGCGGCAGTGTGCAACGAATTTGCGGGATCACCGCGCAGTCGCCGCACCACGACTATTCCCCGGAGTCCGGTCCGCGGTCCCCGGTTCCCCGCCCGCCACACCGACGTGCGCGAAGCCCGACACGGGCGCAGGATCGTGACGTCACTCATCGCCCACCCCACGTGTCACGCTCACCGCGCCGGTCAGCCAGTCAACCGCCACGGTGACGTCGCGGCCCTTCTCGGACAGCGCGACCTTGCCGCCGCTGGAGCTGCCATCCGGGAAAAACCGGATGCGGGCGACACCTTGCCTGGTCGTGTCCTGCTCCGCCGAGGTGACATCAATCGTTGCCGCAGACGGCAACGCACGCGGATCGCGGCCGGGCGCCGCGAAGCTGTGGCCGCGCACGTCCACGCTGAACCATTGCGGCTTGCGGGTGGCCATCGCACGCGTGCGGGTGTCGCGCAGGCCCGCCGCGACACGCTGCGCGGCGGCATCCAGTTGCCCGCGGCTGCGCCCGTGCAAGCTGACGGCCGTGACGGTGACGGCGACCGCGATCAACACGATCACCGCCAGCATCTCCATCAGGGTGAAGCCCGTGGAGAAGCGGCGGCGGGGGTCGGGCAGCGGGGGGGCGAAAACCGGATCTTTCACCGAAACGTGCGGGAATACGAAAGCGTTGCGTCGACGCACCCCCACTACCCACCCCCCATCTCCGTCCCTACTGCCAATTGCCCTGGTCACGGTCAATGCCCTCGCCGCCAGGCTTGCCGTCGGCGCCGTAGAAAGTGATGTCGTAACGGCCATGCGTACCCGGGAAGGCGTAGGCATACGGGTGCCCGAACGGATCGCGCAGATCGGCCGGCTTCGCGTAGGGACCATTCCACGACGGCGCGTCGGTCGGCTTGGTGAGGAGTGCCTGCAGCGACGGCGGTGGCGAGCCGTTGTCGAGGGCGTAGGCCTGCACGTCCTGGTCCAGTTTCATCACCCCGGTCTTGCCCAAGTCCCACTTGCCCTTGTTGACGCTACCCGACACCGAACGCGCGACGATCACGCCGACGATGCCGAGCAGCACGATCACCGCGAGCATTTCCAGCAGGGTGAAGCCCTTCTTGAAGCGGGGACGGGGGGCGGGTGGTGAGGGCGCAACATCCGCCCCCTCACAGTTTGGGCATGTGCGAAAAGCACCATCGGAATGCGCCCCCGCTACCCACCCCAAACTCCCGGCTTCGGCTCGTCTCAAATCACTCAAAAACATGTGGTTCTCCGTGGTCATTGAACACTGCCCGTCAAGCTCAACAACGGCAGCAAGATCGACAGCATGACACCGGCGACGACCAGCGCCATCACGATGGTGAGGATGGGCACCAGCGCCGACAGCATCTTGTCGATCGCGGTCTTGACCTCGCCATCGTAGGTGTCGGCGGCGCGCAGCAGCATGGTATCGATGGTGCCCGATTCCTCGCCGACCGCGGTGATCTGGATCGCGAGTTTCGGAAAGCCGGTGTGCGCGGCAAGCGCGTGCGAAAGCGAATCGCCACCCTT
>DASSNC010000082.1:0-30281 GCA_035688305.1 Rhodanobacteraceae bacterium | reverse complement strand
ACCCTGATGCCGATGCACTCGACCACCATGGAATTGCTGGCACTGATTTCGATCGTGCTGTACATCGTCGCCGCGGCCGCCTTGGCGCGGCCGCTGCTCGATGCAGGGCGCACCACGCCACGCCGCGCCGCGCTGATCATCGCCGGTGTCGCCGTGGTGTTGCACTTCGCGGTGCTGTTCGGCATCCACCGCGGTGCGGTCGATTTGCATTTCTACGGGGCGTTGTCGCTGGTTGCCGCGGTCATCGCCGCGCTGACCTTGATCGTGAACCTCACGCGGCCGGTCGCGGCGCTGGGCATCATCCTGTTCCCGCTGGCGGGATTGTTCCTGGCCATCGATGAATTCCTCGCACCGCCCACTGCGCCGTTCCCGCTCGGTTGGCAGATCAAGCTGCACGTGGCGATTGCGCTGGTGGCCTTCAGCTTGCTTGCGATCGCGGCCGTGCTGGCACTGCTGCTGGCGGCCCAGGAACGGGCCTTGCGCACCCGGCAACTGAGTACCTGGGCACGCGCGCTGCCACCGCTCACGCAAACCGAATCGCTGATGTTCAGGCTGATCGGAACGGGTTTCGCGCTGCTGACGCTGACGCTGCTGTCCGGTGTGTTGTTCGTGCACAACCTGCGCGCCCAGCACCAGGCGCACACCGCGATCCTGTCGCTGATCGCGTGGATCATCTTCGGCGTGCTGCTGGTCGGCCGCTGGCGTTGGGGTTGGCGTGGCAACCGTGCGGTACGCATGACCCTCACCGGCATGGCGATCCTGCTGCTCGCGTTTTTCGGCTCGAAGTTCGTGCTCGAGCTGATCCTGCACCGCCCCGGCATGTGATCTTCCACCCATGCGCGCAAGCTGCGACTGTGCAAAGATCGCGCGGTTTGGCCCGTACCCCCTTTCCCGCAGAGGTTCACCCATGACGGCATCCAACGGTTCCGCGCACGCGCGGCGCGATACGCAGCACCGCCACGCGCATCGCGTTGCCGCTTGGTTGCTCACCCTGTGCGCCGCCTGCCTCGCGTTCGGAACCGCGCACGCCGACGCCACGCTCAATCCGGCCTTGCTGCCGGAGATCCAGTCGGCGACGTTCGAAGTGGTCGCGGCCAAGCCCAAGGACACGCTTTCCTACGAGAAACCGTTGCCGATGGATTTGCTGCCGTACCAGGAGCGCACCGACAAGTACTACTCGATCGGCACCGCGTTCGCGATCGCCCCGAACCGCTACGTCACCGCCGGGCACGTCTTGATGGCGAGCTACCAGAGCCTGTGGGGTCCGCCGGAATTGCGCGATGCGTCGGGCAAGGTGTACGCGATCGACAAGATCGAAAAGTTCGCGCTGCGCCGCGACTTCGTGGTGTTTTCACTCAAGGATCCGCCCAAGATCACGCCGCTACCAATCGACACCACACCGGCCTTGAACCAGGTGGTGTATTCGGTCGGCAACGCGCTCGGCACCGGCGTGGTGATCCGCAACGGCCTGTACACCTCCAACACGCCGGAAGCCCAGGACGGCAAGTGGAAGTGGATCCGTTTCTCCGCGGCCGCCTCGCCGGGCAACAGCGGTGGACCGTTGCTCGACCAGAGCGGCAAGGTGATCGGCGTGGTGCTGATGAAATCACCGAACGAAAACCTCAACTACGCGCTGCCGATGAGCGAGGTGCTGGACGCACCGAAGGATCTGGCACGCTACGACAAGCGCATGTCCTACCAGTTCGACGCCTTCGACTCGACCTTGAGCGGCACCTACAAGGGTGACTTCAAACTGCCGCTCGGTACCGCCGAATTCTTCGCCGATTTCGGCAAGGCCTTCCATCCGTTCCTCGATACGCAGCTGCAGGCGCTGCTGGCCTCGCAGTCGGCGAGTCTGTTCCCGAATGGCGAGGGCGCGCACCAGATCCTGTACGGCGGGCCGTCGATGACCGATTTCCCGCAATTGCTGGTGCGCAACAGCAACGGCGTCTGGGCAGCCACCGGCCAGTCGCGCATCAAGATCAGCTTGCCTGCGAACGGTTACATCGAGGGCGGCACCGTCGGCAACAACATCGTGTTCCACCTGCGCAAGCCCGATACCACGCCGGAAGCACGGTTCCACCATGACCCGCAGGGCACGATGGATCTGCTGCTGCGCACCGGCATGCTGAAACGGCGGATCGGATCGGAATCGGTGCGCGTGACCTCGTTCGGCCAACCGACCGAATCGAGCCTGTGGACTGATCACTGGGGCAGGCATTGGCAGGTGTGGACCTGGCCGATCCCGTACGCCAACAGCTTCCAGATCATGTTCGCGCTGCCGACCCCGGATGGCTACGCGATCCTGACGCGCATCAGCTCGGCGTCCACCCATCACGACACCAACATCAACCTGCGCGCGCTGACCGATTTCATCAGCCTGCCCTACGACGGCACGCTGGCGCAGTGGCAGGATTTCCTGCGCGAGCGCGATCTGTTGCCGCAGGCATTCGCCGACCTCCACATCGACTTTGCCTACGGCAAGCGTTTCAGTTACGCCTCGCCGCGGCTGGCGTTTTCGTTCACGCCGGACCTGCAGAAGATCGACGCCAACAGCATGCTGACGCTCGGCTTCAGTTTCTTCCCCGACCACACCGGCAACGTAGTCTGGGGCGTCGGCCAGGTCTGGCTGGCGCAGGACAACCAGGACCACCACTGGCTGAGCCTGCGCCGGGTCAGTGCGCCGCCCGCCGATCTCGATGACAGCTACCAGAGCCATTGGACCAAGGTGCTGGACCGCCAGCATCCCTTCGACGCCATGGCCTACACGGACAGCGACGTCACCAAGATCGACGCGGTGGTACCGCCACCGCACGCCGGCAATCCATCGGTGCTGTACACGGCTTACGTCTACCAGCCCGGCACGCAAGCGCAAGCCGCGATGAAGCAGAAGCTCGACCTGCTGTTGAAGAACGTCACCGTCAAGGAACAGTAGGCACGCCGGATCGCGGTCAGCCAGCACAGGTTGGGTGGCGCAAGCGTAGGTTGGGTTGAGCGAATGCGAAGCCCAACATTCCGATCGAAGCAAGCGCAGGTTGGGTTGAGCGAATGCGAAGCCCAACATTCCGATCGAAGCAAGCGTAGGTTGGGTTGAGCGAATGCGAAGCCCAACATCCCGATCGAAGCAAGCGTCGGTTGGGTTGAGCGAATGCGAAGCCCAACATCCCGATCGACGCAAGCGTAGGTTGGGTTGAGCGAACGCGAAGTCCAACATCCCGATCGAAGCGAGCGTAGGTTGGGTTGAGCGAATGCGAAGCCCAACATTCCAAACCCACACCTCGCGTTGGGCTTCACTTTGTTCAGCCCAACCTACGTCAGCCCGGCCAACGTCAGCCCAACCTACGAAGCAAGCGTAGGTTGGGTTGAGCGAACGCAAAGCCCAACGCTTCGATCCCGCATCTCTCGTTGGGCTTCACTTTGTTCAGCCCAACCTACGGAGGCAATGCTCGATTTCCGGCCCTCCTCCGACTGACTGACCGGCAGGCACGAATCAGGCGTTACCCAGTAACGCCTTGGCCTTCGCAACCACGTTCTCCACGGTGAACCCGTACTTCTCCAGCACGAGTTCGCCGGGCGCGGACGCGCCATAACGATTCACGCCGACGCCGGAGCCTTTGTCACCGACCCAGCGTTCCCAGCCTTCACGACAGCCGGCCTCGACCGCAAGACGCGCGTGCACCGAAGGCGGCAACACCGAATCACGATACGACTGGTCCTGCGCCGCGAACAGTTCCCAACTCGGCATCGACACCGCGCGCGCCTTGATGCCTTCGGCCTGCAACTTTTCGACCGCTTTCGCGGCGAGGTCGGTTTCGGCACCGGTGCCGATCACGATGAGTTCCGGCGAGCCGCCGGGCGCATCCAGCAACACGTAGGCGCCCTTGCGCACGCCTTCGGCGCTCGCGAATTTCGTACGGTCGAGCGTCGGCACGTTCTGGCGCGACAGGATGATCGCGGTCGGGTTTTTCGCGGATTCGATTGCAACCCGCCACGCCACCGCGGTCTCGTTGGCATCACCCGGACGCAGCACGTCGAGGTTCGGCACCGAACGCAATCCGGCCAGTTGCTCGACCGGCTCGTGGGTCGGGCCGTCCTCGCCCACCGCAATGGAGTCGTGCGTGAACACGTTGATCACGCGCAAGCCCATGATCGCGGCGAGCCGCATCGGCGGACGCATGTAATCGGAGAACACCATGAACGTAGCGGTGTAGGGAATGAAGCCCCCATGCGCAGCCATGCCATTGGCGATCGCGCCCATCGCGTGCTCGCGCACGCCGAAGTGCAGGTTGCGACCGGCGTAGCTCCAGACTTCGTCGGGTGAACCCTGCTCGTCCGGCTCCTTGCCCGGCGAGAACACACCCAGCCCCTTCACCGCCGTGTGCGTCGAAGGATCAAGGTCGGCCGAACCGCCGCTGATCGCGGGCAATTTCGGCGCGATGGCGGACAACACCTTGCCGCCGGCGACGCGGGTCGCAATGCCCTTGGCATCGGCCGGGAATACCGGGATGTCGGCGTCCCAGCCGGCCGGCAGCTTGCCATCGAGCGAACCTTGCAATTCGGCCGCAAGTTCCGGAAATGCCTTGGCATATTTGTTCCAGCGGCGCTTCCAGCCGGCCTCGGCGCCCTTGCCTTTTTTCTGCGCTTCGCGGAAATGCGCCAGCGCTTCTTCCGGCACCAGGAACGCCGGTTGCTCCGGCCAGCCGAGCTGCTGCTTGGTCTTGATCACGTTGTCGGCGCCGAGCGGCGAACCGTGCGCCTTGTAGCTGTCCTGCACCGGTGAGCCATAACCGATGTGGGTGCGCACGAGGATCATCGACGGCCGGTCTTTCCTGCCCTTGGCACGCTTGATGGCCTTTTCGATCGCGACGAGATCGTTGCCGTCGGCAACCGTTTGCACGTGCCAGCCGTAAGCCTTGAAGCGTGCGGCGCGATCCTCGGTGAAGGTGATGTCGGTACCGGCGGCCAGCGTCACGTAGTTGTCGTCGTACAGGCAGATCAGCTTGCCGAGTTTCAGGTGCCCGGCCAGCGAGGCGGCTTCCGCAGTGACGCCTTCCATCAAATCGCCGTCGCTGACGATTGCATAAGTGTGGTGATCGACGACCTTGTGCCCGTCGCGGTTGTAGCGCGCGGCAAGTTGCGCTTCGGCCATCGCCATGCCCACGGCATTGGCCATGCCCTGCCCGAGCGGCCCGGTGGTGGTTTCGACGCCAGCGGTGTGGCCGCGCTCGGGATGGCCGGGCGTCTTGCTGCCCCACTGGCGGAACTGCTTGATGTCATCCAGCGACAGGTCGTAACCGGTCAGGTACAACAGGCTGTACAACAATGCCGACCCATGCCCCGCCGACAGCACGAAACGATCGCGATCGGCCCAGTGCGGGTTCGACGGATGATGCTTCAAGAACTTCGACCACAACACATACGCCATCGGCGCGGCGCCCAGCGGCAAGCCGGGGTGCCCGCTGTTCGCCTTCTGGATCATGTCGACCGAAAGGAAGCGGATGGTGTTGATGCAAGTCTGGTCGAGATCGGCTGCCACGGCGGTATGCTCCATTTGGGGATTGGGCGCGGAATTGCCTAGAATAACGGCCGGTTCCCGGCGTGTCCCGAGGCTTGCGCCAAGCGACTGCCTGGGCTACACTTTCCGGCTTTGTTCAAGCTGAATTCGTCCTAGGAGTCCGCCGTGAAGGTGCTTTCGTCCCTGAAGTCCGCCAAGCAGCGCCACCGCGACTGCAAGATCGTGCGCCGGCGCGGCAAGGTGTTCGTGATCTGCAAGAGCAACCCGCGTTTCAAGGCGCGTCAGCGTTAAGTCTTGCCCGCAAGCTCTTGAAAAAGGCCACCTTCGGTGGCCTTTTTTGTGCATGAACCGCTGGCGCCCGCGGGCGGTTTTTGCTACAAAGGCACATCGGCGCTGGGCGCCCGGGGAAGGTATCGCCATGAATCGCATCGCCATCAGCCTGATTGCCGCGACGTTCGCACTGAGCGCCGCACCCTTGCTGCTCCCATCGACCGCGCACGCCGAAACGCTGCGCATGAAGGTCCAGCAGGAGCAGCGCATGAACCTGCCGACGCGCGGCATGACCATGAATCAGGTCAAGCGCAAGTTCGGAGCCCCGCTCAAGGTGCTGCCGACGCGCGGCGGCAGTTCCAAATTCCAACCGCCGATCCACCGCTGGGAATACGCGCGGTACATCGTGTACTTCGAATACAGCCACGTGATCCACAGCGTGCTGCGCACCCCCGGCCCGGACTCGTTGTAAGTCACGCGGCCTCGCCGCTGTTCGCCTGCGCGGCGAACGCCGGGATTCCAGCCGGACTCTCTCGCCGCCTCGGCATGCGCTGGTTGTCCCGGTGCAAGCGGAGCTGGCGGCATCCGAACGACAGCGAGGTTACTGACCCATGCATTCCGCCGAACTCCGGCTGCCAGCCGAATGGGAGCCGCAGTCCGCGGTGCTGCTCGCGTGGCCGCACCTCGGCACCGATTGGGCCGACCGGGTCGATGCCGTGGAAACCACGTACGTCGCACTGGTCACGGCGATCGCGCACTTCGAGATCGCGATCGTGTGTGTGCCCGACGCGGAAATCGGCGCGCATGCGGCCGCGCTGTTGCGCGATGCCGGCGCACACCTCGAGCGCGTGCGCTTCGTCGAGATTCCCTACGACGACACCTGGTTGCGAGACTCCGGCCCGATCACCTTGTGCGACGGTGACGAGCGTTTCGTACTCGCGGACTTCCGCTTCACCGGTTGGGGCGGCAAGTTCGAGGCCACGCAGGACGACGCCCTGGTCGCCGGCCTGGTCGAACGCGGCGTGTTCAGCGCGCACGCACGCCACCAGCGCGTGGATTGGGCCCTCGAAGGCGGCGCGATCGAATCCGACGGCGCCGGCACGATCCTGACCACCTGGCGTTGTCTGCACCAACGCCACCCCGAGCAGTCGCGCGAGTCGATCGAGCTCACCCTGCGCAACGCCTTGTCGGCATCGCGCGTGCTCTGGCTCGACCGCGGTTACCTGCAAGGCGACGACACCGATGCGCACATCGACACCCTCGCCCGCTTCGCGCCGGACGACGCCATCGTGTACCAGGCTTGCAGCGATCCCGATGACGCGCATTACACCGAGCTCGCGGCGATGCGCGCCGAAATCGAGGCGCTGCGCACCGTCGATGGCAGGCCGTACCGGACCTTTCCGTTGCCGTGGCCCAGGCCGATCGTGGACGACGGCCGCCGCCTCGCGGCGTCATATGCCAATTACCTGATCGTCAACGGCGCGGTGCTGGTTCCGGCATATGGCGACGTCGTTGACGATGCCGCGGCCGCCACGATCCAGATTGCGCATCCCGGCCGCGAGGTGGTGCAGATCCCCTGTCGCGACCTGATCTGGCAAAACGGCAGCCTGCATTGCGTGACGATGCAGCTTCCGGCTGGTGTAATGGCAGTCTGAACCCGGCATCGAAACGTCATGACCGAACGCACCCTCAAACTCGCCCTGCTGCAGGAACACGACCACGGCAGCGTCAATGCCAACCTTGATGCGATCGAGGCGGGCTTGCGCGCGGCTGCGCGCGCGGGCGCGCAATTGGTGCTGCTGCAGGAAATCCACAACGGCCCGTACTTTTGCCAGCACGAATCGGTGGATGAGTTCGATCGCGCCGAAACCATCCCCGGGCCATCCACTGCGCGCATCGGCAAGCTTGCCGACGAGCTGAAGTTGGTGGTGGTGGCGTCGCTGTTCGAGCGCCGTGCCGCGGGCCTGTATCACAACACCGCGGTGGTGTTTGATCGCTCCACGGAAATCGCGGGCAAGTACCGCAAGATGCACATTCCGGACGACCCGGCGTACTACGAGAAGTTCTACTTCACGCCTGGCGACCTCGGCTTCCATCCAATCGACACCTCGGTCGGACGCCTTGGCGTGCTGGTGTGCTGGGATCAGTGGTATCCGGAAGCCGCGCGCCTGATGGCGCTGGCCGGCGCCGAAATCCTCTTGTACCCGACCGCGATCGGCTGGGACCCCGCCGACCCGCAGGACGAAAAGGATCGCCAGCGCGATGCCTGGATCACCGTCCAGCGCGGCCACGCAGTCGCCAACGGTCTGCCGCTTGCGGCTTGCAACCGGGTCGGCTTCGAACCGGCACCGGATGACGGACGCGGTGCGCAATTCTGGGGTTCCAGCTTCGTTGCCGGTCCGCAAGGCGAAATGCTGGCGCAGGCGGGTACCGAAAGGCGCGAAATGCTGGTCGCCGACATCGACCTTGCACGCAGCGAGAGCGTGCGCCGGATCTGGCCGTTCCTGCGCGACCGCCGCATTGACGCCTACGCCGACCTCACCAAGCGGTTCCGCGATTGAATACCGAATCCGATTCCGCGGCCGCCAGCACGGCGACGCCTGATCCCCTGCAAGACCAACCCATCAAGCGCGTCACCCGCGACGGCGTGGAATACGTGCTGTTGGGAACCGCACACGTGTCGCGCGCCAGCGTCGATGCGGTCAATGCGCTGGTCGAACGCGAGCCATTCGACACCATCGCCATCGAGCTGTGCGAATCACGTGCGCGTACCATGCGCGATCCGGACGCCTTCGCGAAGCTGGACTTGTACCAGGTGATCCGCACCGGCAAGGCCGGCATGGTGTTCGCCTCGCTGGCATTGTCGTCATTCCAGCAACGCATCGCGGAGCAATACGGCATCGAACCGGGTGCCGAAATGAAAGCGGCGATGCAGGCGGCGGAGGCACGCGGCCTGCCGCTGTGGCTGGTCGATCGCGAAATCGGCATCACGCTGAATCATGCCTATCGCGGGGTGCGCTTCCGCGACCGCTTGGGCATCCTCGGCAGTCTGGTCGCCAGCGTGTTTTCGCACGAAGACATCGACGAGGCCGAGATCGAGAAGCTGAAGCAGGGCGACATCCTCGAAGGCGCGTTCGGTGAATTCGCGCGCAATTCGAAGCCGCTGTACGACGCGCTGATCGGCGAACGCGACACCTTCATGGCCGCACGCCTGCGCGAAGAAAGCGCGGACCACCCCCTCGCCAAACGCGTGCTGGTGGTGATCGGGGCCGGCCATCTTGCCGGGATCGAGCGCGAACTTGGCGCACAGCAGGAAGCACCGCGCTCGATCATCGAGCCGCTGGCGGCGAAGCTGCCGGCACCGCGGTGGCCAAAGTATTTCGCGGTCGCCGTGATGCTCGCGATCTTCGGCATGATCGGCTGGTTGTTCTACCGCAACGCCACGCTGGGCTGGCACGCGCTGCGCGACTGGGTGATCTACACCGCGGCGCTCAGCGCCATCGGCGCCGCGATCGCCGGCGGACACCCACTGTCGGTCCTCACCGCCGCGATCGTGGGTCCACTGAAACCGTTGCGCCCGCCGGGGCTGTCATCGGGCGTGTTCGCCGGCATGGTCGAAGCCTGGTTGCGCAAGCCGCGCGTCGGTGATTTCCAATCGCTGCGAGAGGATCTCGTGCACGTGTCCGGCTGGTGGCACAACCGTGTCGCCCGCACCTTGCTGGTGTTCATGCTCACCAGTCTCGGCACGATCGCCGGTGAGTACCTCGCCGGCATCCGGATCTTCACGCGCGTCTTCTGATCAATTTCTGCGCAGCGTGGCATCCGGCCAGTACGCGCTGTCGGGTACCACGCGCGCGCCGAAGATCGCCTGGCCGACGCGCACGATGGTCGCGCCCTCTTCGATCGCCCACTCGAAATCGCCGGACATGCCCATCGACAGTTCGTCCATCGCGATGCCATCCGGGGCATCCTGGCGCAGGCGTTCGCGCAGGTTGCGCAGGCGCACGAAGCACGGGCGCACCTTGTCGGCGTCGTCGGAAAACAGCGCAAGGGTCATCAGGCCGCGTACGCGCAGCGACTTGAATGCAGGCAGTTGCTGCACGAACGCCGGCACGTCATCCGGCGGCAGGCCGAACTTGCTCGTTTCATCCGAGGTATTGACCTGCACCAGCACGTCCAGTGAGCGGCCCAACGCTTGCAGGTGTGTGTCGAGCGCCGCCGCGACGCGCAGGCTGTCGAGCGCCTGGAATTCGGAGGCAAACTCCGCGACCAGTTTCGCCTTGTTGGTCTGCAGGTGGCCGATGATCGCCCACCGCAGGTCGGGCAAATCGGACATCGCCTGCCACTTGCGGTGTGCTTCCTGAACCTTGTTTTCGCCCAGCATGTGGCAGCCTGCAACGCAAGCATTGCGGACGCGTGCTTCCGGCACGGTCTTGCTGACCGGCAGCAGCCGCACCGTCGCCGGATCGCGCCCGGCCCGCTTGCACGCAGCCGCGATGCGCGCATGCACGTCAGCCAGATGCAGGCGAAATTCTTCAACCGTGTTGGCGGTGGTGTATGCAGTCATGCCGCCATTGTAGGCGTGCGCAGCCCGCGACCGGGTTCGCACCGTTTGGGCATGGCGCAAGTCACGCGCCTGCCGCGCGCGTATGCTGGATGCATGGCTGCCAACGTTCCCACAACCAGCACGAGCGCATGGCCCGAAACGCTGTGGACCATCGGCCACTCCACCCGCAGCCTTGAGGAGTTCATGGCGCTGCTGCAGTCAAACCGCATCGAAGCGCTGGCCGACGTGCGGCACTTTCCCGGCTCGCGCAAGTATCCGCACTTCAACGTGGAACCACTGCGCCACGCGCTGGGCGAGGCTGGCATCGATTACGAACCGTTTGCCGAACTCGGCGGCCGCCGCAAGGTACAACCGGACTCGCCCAACACCGCGTGGCGGCATCCGGCGTTCCGCGGCTATGCGGACTACATGCAAACCGATGCGTTCCGCGCCGGCATCGAGCGGTTGAAGGTACTCGCCCGTCGCAAACGCAGCGTGATCATGTGCGCCGAGGCGGTGTGGTGGCGCTGCCACCGCAGCCTGATATCCGATCTGTTCAAGCTGCATGGCACCCGCGTGCTGCACATCATGGGTCCGGGCGCGCCGCGCGAACACCCGTACACATCGGCGGCGCGTGTCGTGGACGGCCATCTCGATTATTCCGTAGCGCAATGCGAGCCGCCGGCCGACATCGGCTCCTGACGCCGGCACTTGTTTGCCCCGCGCCAAAAGCGTAGCTTGAAAACCGACCGGGGCGCCGTCCCCCGACGCCTCGGCCACGTCCCTCACTGCAAGGAGGTGGCTCATGATGTCGTTGGCCGTCGATCGTCGTTGTGAACTCGCACCGCACGCCAGTCGTTCCGTCGCCATGGCGCTCGCGCTCAGCCTGAATCTGGCGCTGCTGTTGATTGCCCTGCGCCCGAGCACGCCCTTCACGATCCACGCGCCAGCGCCGCAAGCGGTCATCGCGACGCTGATCAAGCCACCCAGGCCCGCACCGCCACCGCCGCCGATGCCGCACGTGCGCGTCGTGCCGCAGGTGGTGCCGCCGGTCGCGGTGGTCGTCACCCATCCGTTGACCATCGTGCCGCCGGTGCAGACCACGCTCACGCCGGTGCAAGCAGTTCAGCTGGAAACCACCATCGGGCCGAGCGCGCCTACGCATGCTGCCGACGCCGACGCCACGATCGCCTACGCGACCGCCACGCCACCACCCTATCCCGTCAACGCGATCCGGGGCGGCATCCAGGGCACCGTACTGCTGAAGGTGCTCGTTGACACCAGCGGCAAACCGGTGGACGTGAAGATCCAGCGCAGCAGCGGCTCGCGCGACCTCGACAGCGCCGCGCGCACGCATGTGCTCGCGTCGTGGCGTTTCCACCCGGCGGTACACAATGGCCACGCCGTCGAGGCATGGGTACTCGTGCCCGTGAAGTTCGACTTGAACAGTC
The DNA here is from genome assembly GCA_035688305.1 of Rhodanobacteraceae bacterium. Lineage (GTDB taxonomy): Bacteria > Pseudomonadota > Gammaproteobacteria > Xanthomonadales > Rhodanobacteraceae > 66-474. The sequence continues at coordinate 18,499 of DASSNC010000082.1, read as the reverse complement.
TCTGACACGCAGCGGCAATCAAACCGGCCGGGCGATGCATGCGTCCGGCCGGTTTGCTTTTGCCTTTCGGAAGACGTCGTTGCCCGGCTGAACGCCGCAATGACTTCCGGCACGGGCTTGCTATTATCAACTCCACTATAGTGCAGTCGTGTATATGAGCACGCCACGCTGCACGCCATGTCCGAAGCCGACATCCACCTGAAGAAGTTCGAAAAGGAATTGGCCTCGGGCACGGTATCGCTGGTGTTGCTGGCGGTACTCGAGTCCGCAGGCGAACCCTTGTACGGCTACCAGATCGCCAAGTTGCTGGAGCGCGACGCCGGCGGCGTACTGGTCGGCAAGCAGAGTGCGCTGTACCCGGTACTGCGGAGCCTGAGCGCCGCGGAATTGCTGGACACGTTTGTCGAACCCTCCGAGTCGGGTCCGCCACGCCGCTATTACCGGATTACCCCACTCGGGCGGAAAGTGCTGCGGGAATGGACGGCCGCATGGAAATCCACCCGCCATTTCGTCGATTCGATCTTGAAGGACTGATCACCGTGAACACGCCGAAGACCATCAAGGAATACCTCTCGCAACTGCGCGCCGCGCTCGCGGGCGCCGACCCCGCGATGATCCAGGACGCGTTGTACGACGCCGAGGAACACCTGCGTTCGGAACTCGCCGCCAATCCCGGCATGAGCGAGGCCGAGCTGCTGGAAAAGATCGCGACCAGCTACGGCGCGCCGGACGAAGTCGCGGACATCTACCGCACCACCGAGAAGACCGTTGCGCGCGCACTACGCACGCCGCCGCCACGCCCGCGCCGCTCGTTGGCCGGGCGCTTCTTCGGCGTCGTCGCCGACCCGCACACGTATGGCGCGCTGTTCTACATGCTGTTGTCGCTCACCACCGGCATCTTCTACTTCACCTGGGCCGTCGCCGGCATGTCGATGTCGCTGGGCTTCGCCTTCACGCTGGTCGGCATCCCGTTCTTCCTGCTGTTCATGGCCTCGGTGCGCGGTTTGTCGCTGGTGGAGAGCCGCATCGTCGAGGGCATGCTGGGCGTGCGCATGCCGCGGCGGCCGCCCTACATGGAACGGGATCGCTCATGGCTGAAACGCATCGGCGCGATGCTGTCCGATGCGCGCACCTGGTTCACGTTGCTGTACATGACCCTGATGCTGCCGCTCGGCATCGCCTACTTCACGATCGCGGCGGCGTTGACCTCCATCTCGCTGGTGTTGTTGCTCACTCCGCTGGCGATGGCATTCAACTTCTTCGGCTGGGGCAGCGACTTCGTGAATCGACAGGTCACCATTGACTGGGGCTTCGGGCCACACGTGCCGGGTTGGGGCGACGTCATCACCACGTTCGTCGTCGGGTTCATCCTGCTGTTCCTGACCTTGCACCTGGTGCGCGCGATCGGCCGGATGCACGGCGCGCTGGCCAAGCACCTGCTGGTCAAATCGGCGCGGGTGTAAACGTGGTGTCAGCGCGTGTGTGCGCGTGCAGAAACGCCACGATGCGTTGCAGCGCATCGCGGCCGGCGGCCGAGTCGAGATTGAACTGGTACTCGTGCGGCAGACGCGGCTGGTGATCCGGCGCATACAACAACGCGTCCACCGGCACGCCCAGTGATGCGAGGCGCCGCGCCATCTCCGTCGATTGACCGGCCAGCGAATCGCCATTTCCGGCGGTGAGAAAGGTCGGCGGGAACGCTGGCGTCAGGTGCCCCGCCACCGACATCAGGCGCAGGCGCGGATCATTCCTGAAATCGCGGCGCCCACTGTAGGCCCAGAACGCGGCGGAGAAAAACTTCGCGTGCAGCCCACCCCCGCCGGCGCGTGGCATGTCGTAGATGCCGCAGGCAAGTACAGTCGCCACAAGTTGCGGGGCATGGATCGACGGCTCGATACCGATGGCACGCGCGTAATCCGGGTTGGTCACGATCACCGCGACCTGCGCGGCGATCTGCGCACCCGCCGAATCACCGGCCAGCACGAAGCGATCGGGATCGACGTGCAGACTCGCCGCATTGTTTGCAAGATAACCGAGCGCGGCGTTGACCTCTTCCACCGCAGTCGGATAGATCGCCTGCGGCGGCAGCGCGTAGTCAACCGCGACCGTGGTGTACCCGTGCGCGGCGAGGATCTTCGCGTAATTGGCGACGTCACTGCGATGGCCCGCGATCCAGCCGCCGCCGTGCACCCACACGATCGTCGGCAGCCGTTCTGCCGTGTGTTCGACGCGCTCCGGAAAGAACACGTCCATGCGTGCGGCAGGGCCGCCTTCGCGGTAAGCAATGTCGCTGACGGCAGCAACGCCGCGTGGAACGTGGCGCGCCAACGCGCGTTCCGTTGCAACACCACCGCGATCCAGGAAATAGCGGATCAGCGCCACCCGCGGCCACGGACTCGCGAACCAGGCGATCGCCAAGGTCACGGCGATCGCAAGCGCCGCAATGCCCACCCAGCCCATCAGCATCCTCATGCGGCGCGCGGACCCGTTGTCACGCGGTGGGAGGCGCGTCCCCGGCAGATTTCTTCAACTTGCCGAGCAACGGTTCCAGCAGATCCATCGGCAGCGGGAACACGATGGTGGTGGTGCGGTCACCGGCGACTTCCACCAGTGTCTGCAGATAGCGCAACTGGATCGATTGCGGCTGTTCCATCAGGGTCTGCGCGGCTTCCATCAGCTTCTGCGACGCCTGCTGTTCGCCCTCGGCGTTGATGATCTTGGCGCGGCGCTGGCGCTCGGCCTCGGCCTGGCGCGCAATCGCCCGGATCATGCTTTCATCGAGGTCGACCTGCTTGATTTCGACGGTGGACACCTTGATGCCCCACGCGTCGGTGTGCTGGTCGAGGATGACCTGGATGGCATGGTTGAGCTTGTCGCGTTCGGCCAGCATCTCGTCCAGCTCGTGCTGGCCGAGCACGGAACGCAACGTGGTCTGCGCGAGCTGGCTGGTGGCTTCACGCGCGTCCTCCACCTGGATCACCGCCTTCTCCGGATCCACCACCCGGAACAGGATCACCGCGTTGACCTTGACCGGCACGTTGTCGCGCGAGATCACGTCCTGCGGCGGCACGTCCATCACGATCGTGCGCAGGTCGATCCGCACCATCTGCTGCATGACCGGAATCAGGATGATGATGCCCGGGCCCTTGACCGACTGGAACCGCCCGAACAGGAACACCACGCCGCGATCGTATTCCCGCAGGATCTTGATCGAGGACAGCACGATGAACAGCACGATGACAATGATGACGGCAAAGACGGGATAAGCATTCATGACGACAACTCCTTGGGAGCCACGGGTTTCACATCCAGGATGAGTCCATGCATGCCCGTGACGGCAACAGCCTGACCTCGGCTCAACGGCACACCGGATCGAGCCTGCCAGCGCTCGCCGTGGACATGCACCGAACCGAGGCCTTCGAAATCGGCGACAACCTCGCCGATGGCACCAATCATTTCCTCGCGCCCGCTGACCACGGGCTGCTTGTGCGAACGCATCGCCATCCACACGATGCCGGCAAGGATGCCCGTCGCCGCGATGGCGAGACCGACCACCACCGGCAACGCGATACCGAAACCCGGAACACCTGTGTCCATGAAGATCACCGAACCGACCACGAATGAAATCACGCCACCGATCCCCAGCGTACCGTAGGCAGGCACGAAAGCTTCGGAAACGATCAGGATCACGCCGAGCACGATCAGTGCGAGTCCGGCAAAGTTCACCGGCAGCATCTGGAACGCGTACAACGCCAGCAGCAGGCAGATCGCTCCGACCACGCCGGGCAATATGCCGCCCGGGTGCATGCCTTCCATCACCAGCCCGCCCAGGCCAAGCAGCAACAGGATGTAGGCGACCGATGGATTGGCGATCACGCCGAGGAATTGGCTGCGCCAACCGGGTGCAATCGTTTGCATTTCGGCGCCGCGCGTATGCAGGACAACGGTGCCCGCTGCGGTCTGGACACTGCGGCCATCGACATCGACGAGCAATTGCGGCACGTTCGGCGCGATCAGGTCCACAACATGCAGCTTCAACGCCTCCTGCGCGGACACGCTGACCGCTTCGCGCACCGCCTTTTCCGCCCAGTCGGCGTTGCGGCCGCGCCGTTCGGCCAACGACCGGATGTAGGCCACCGAGTCGTTGGTGACCTTGCGCAGCTCCGTGCTTTCTGCTTGCGCAGGCGCGGGCTTGCCACTGGTCGAGGCTGGCGTTGGAAGCGGCAGGGTGCCGCCGCCGATCGACACCGGCGTCGCCGCGCCGATGTTGGTCGCCGGCGCCATCGCCGCGATGTGGGTGGCATACATGATGTAAGCGCCCGCGCTGGCTGCACGGGCGCCTGATGGCGCGACATATCCGATCACCGGCACCTTGGATGCCAGGATCGCCTTGTTGATGTCGCGCATCGAGTCGGACAGCCCGCCCGGCGTGTCGAGTTCCAGCACGATGGCAGACGCGTGCCGCTGGCCGGCTTCGGCAATGCCGCGCACCACGTAATCCGCGCTGGCGGGGCTGATGGGGCCATCGACCCGCAACACCACCACCATCGATTGCGCTTTCGGCGCAACCGGGGCGGCCGCCATCGCCATCGCCGTTGCCAGCAACGCGAGCAATCCCCACACGCCGGAACGCCACGTTTTCATGCCACCATCAGAGCATTACCCAGCGCACTTGGCAAACCGATGCTCGTGGCGGCAGCCGGCGCGATGCGTGACCTGCGGCAAGGCAGCTACTGGCGATTGGCGTAGAGTGCGCGTGGAGCCGCACCATAAAGGCTTTTTTGCCACGGATTTGCACGGATGCCCGCGGATTTGCCTCGTCCGATCGATGGCCATCGGCGCAAATTCGTGGCAAACGCTCTTCGCCAGTGGCGGCGCCCATCCATCGTCCAGCAACAGGAGCACGCCATGGACCATCCCATGTACCCCGAATCCGGCCCCGACATCGCGCGCAAGCGCAAGGAACTCGCCCCGTCGCAACTGGAGGCCTTCCAGAATTTCAGCCGCGCGGTGTTCGCCGAAGGCGCCCTGCCGGCCGTCACGAAGCAACTCATCGCGGTGGCGGTGGCGCACACCACGCAGTGCCCGTATTGCATCAAGGGCCACACCAAGGCAGCGTTGCGGGCCGGCGCGACCGAAGCGCAGATCATGGAAGCGATCTGGGTCGCGGCAGAAATGCGCGCGGGCGGCGCCTACGCGCACTCCGCACTCGCCATCGACACGATGCAGCACGCCGCTGCGCATTCCGTCTGACCGGCGCGACGCGCCCGGCTTGCCAGCCCCTCGGGGGTGCACGCTATACTTTTGACTTTGCCACCGCGGCGATGCCGCCAGCAGGGGACCCAGGAACATGATTCGATCGGTGATGAGCATCGCGCTGACGGCGGCAGTCATGTGCTTCGCCACGTCCGCATTCGCCAAGGGCGACCCGGCCAAGGGCAAGCTGGAGGTGTACTCCTGCCACGGTTGCCACGGCATCCCCGGCTACATGTCGGTGTACCCCGAATATCACGTGCCGAAGATCGCCGGACAGAACGAGCAATACCTGATCGATGCGCTCAACGAATACAAGAGCGGCGCGCGCAAGTATTCGACCATGCACGCGCAGGCCAGCAGTTTGACCGAGCAGCAGATCGAGGACATCGCGGCCTACCTGTCCAGCCTCGCGCCCAAGCAACCGAACAAGAACTGAGGGGATACGATCATGCAATCGCGCACCATCATCGCTTCCCTGCTCGCTGCCGCACTGGCACTCACGTTCGGCACCGCGTCGGCGGCAAACGGCAATGCCGCGGCGGGCGCCACGAAGGCCGCCGCCTGTGAAGCCTGCCACGGCAAGGACGGCAACGGCATCGCGCCGAACTTCCCCGCGCTGGCTGGGCAATACCAGGATTACCTGGAGCAGGCGCTGCACGAATACAAGAGCGGCGAACGCAGCAACGCCATCATGGTCGGCATGGCCGCGCCGCTGAGCGAGCAGGACATCAAGGACATCACGGCGTACTTCTCCAGCCTGCCGAGCAAGCTCTCCGACCTGCACGGCAAGATCCAGGGCGGCAACTGAGCCCGCGATGACCCGCGACGAGCTCGCTACGCAACACTGCGAATCCCGCAAGGGGCCCGAGCACGCACTGGATGCCGCGCGCGTCCACGCATTGCTTGCGCAGTTGCCGGGCTGGGAAGCCGCGAGCGACGGCAAGTCGATCACGAAGACGTTCCGGTTCAAGAACTTTTACGAGACGCTCGGTTTCGTCAACGCGATCGGCTGGATGGCGAACCGCCAGGATCACCATCCCGACCTCGAAGTTGGCTACAACCGGTGCGTGGTGCACTGGTCAACACACGATGTCGGTGGCCTGTCGATGAACGATTTCATCTGCGCAGCGAAGGTCGAAGTCATCGCTCAGGCGTAGGAGCCTGGACAGCCCAGACCCGGCGTGTCGTTCGAAGCGTAAAAAAAAGCGCGGCCCGAAGGCCGCGTTTTTTTGTTGCACCCGATCCCGGCGCACTGCACGTGCCGGGATGCAGTCATGGCGAGCTTATTTCGCAGCGGCGCCGCTGTTGTCGATCTTCACCAAGGTGACGTCGAAGATCAGTGTTTCATTCGGTGCCATGCCAAGCCGCGGATCCGGATTGGCGCCATAGGCCAGATCGGACGGGATCACGAACTTGTAGTGGCTGCCAACGGGCATCAACAACAGCGCTTCCTTCATGCCCGGAATGATGTTCGAGAGCGAGAACTTGGTCGGACCCTGGTGGCGGGCCGAGGCATCGAACACCTGGCCATTCGTCAGCGAACCGGTGTACTGGATTTCCACGGTGTCGTTCGCCGTCGGGCGCGGGCCGGTACCCTGGCTGATGACCTGGTACTGCAGGCCGTCCTGGGTCACGCGCACACCCGGCTTGTTCTTGTTCTGCGCAAGGTACGCATCACCCGCGCGCTTGTTGGCAGCCGACACTTGATCGTAGTGCTGCTTGCCCAGGGTCTGGAACTCGGCGGTGAAAGCCTTGGCAACGCTTTCGGCTTCGGTCTCGCTCATGCTGGGCTTCTGCCCCTGCAACGCGCGCGTCACCGCACGGCCCACTGCATCCGGGCTGATCAGGCTGCGCGCCCAGTCCGGATATGCTTCCGCAAGCCGGTAACCGACAATCTCGCTCGCCTTGGTCTTGTCGACATGCGTCGAAGCGGTGCTGGTCTGCGCCTGCGAAATACTTGCGATGCCCAATGCGGCGATCACGGCAACGGCAGCCAAGGTGGGCCGCATGATCTGCTTCATCTGTGAAATCCTCTGGTGGTGGTAGGCCGGCGCGTCGGCGCGCTCGGTTTTCTGCAACACGAAACTGGCCATTCTGCGTGTTTCATCGCTGAATCGCAACGTGCGAGTGAGACCACGCCCGTGCGGCAGGGTTCCATTTGTCTTCAGCGTGGCCGGTGGCGGGCGCGAAAACGGTGGACCCTGATGGAATCGTGCATGACTGATGGCAGGGGGTGTTGACAGGCAAAAACTTGGTGTTATAGTTCACTACAACACCGGTCAACGAGACCACTAGAGGAGGCTCACCATGAACACCCAGAAATTCATCGCGTTTGCCGCTGCCATGGCGATCACTGCCGCCAATCTGTGGGGCATCGCCACCTACACCAACGCGTCGGCCCGCGACAACCAGGCCCCGGTCCGCGCCACCACCGCGGTCATCAAGACCCTGCCCGCCATCGAAGTCACGCCGTCGGCGGAGCAGCTCCGCGAACTGCGCAACGAAGGCAGCAAGCGCGACCCGGCTGCGACGACCTCGGGTGCGGCGATGATGCCGTACTACTCGTTCGCTGCCGACACCACCAGCGCATGACGCGATCCTCCGGACTCCGCGTCACCGGCGTGGAGATTGGGCAACACAGGCAAGGATCGAAATCATGAGCGTGACCTGGAATGACAACGTCCCGATCTATCGCCAGCTGCGCGAACGCGTGGTGGCGATGATCCTCGACGGTGTCCTCAACGAGGGCGATGCCCTGCCTTCGGTGCGCCAGGTCGCGGCGGACTACCAGATCAACCCGCTCACCGTTTCCAAGGCTTATCAGGAACTGGTGGACGAAGCACTGGTGGAAAAGCGCCGCGGCCTCGGCATGTTCGTCACCGAAGGTGCCCATTCGGCGCTGCTCAAGAGTGAGCGCGAACGCTTCCTGCGCGAGGAATGGCCACGCCTGCACGCGCGCATCGAACGCATGGGCATCGACCTCCAGAAACTGCTGGCCACCCCCACGCACCACTCCGACCAGAGGGATTCGCAATGAATGTCGCCATGGAAACCGTCGCGGAACGCCCCGCTCCCCCGCCGGGAACAGCTACGGACGTCACGATCCGCGCTCGCGGCCTGACCAAGCATTACAAGAACTCCATTGCGCTGGATGGCGCCAATTTCGAAATCGGCGCAGGCCGCATCGTCGGACTGATCGGCCCGAACGGCGCCGGCAAGACCACAGCGCTCAAGACGATCCTTGGCCTCACCGATTTCAAGGGTGAACTTTCCGTGTTCGGCATGGATCCGCGCCGCGACCGGCCGGCGTTGATGCGCGATGTCTGCTTCATCGCCGATGTCGCCACCCTGCCACGCTGGATCCGCGTGCACGAGGCCATCGACTTCGTCGCCGGCGTGCATCCACGCTTCGACCGCGCCAAGTGCGAGCATTTCCTCAAGAGCACCAAGCTGGGCTTCAACCAGAAGGTGCGCGAGATGTCCAAGGGCATGATCGTGCAGCTGCACCTCGCGATCGTGATGGCGATCGACGCGCGCCTGCTGGTGCTGGACGAGCCGACCCTGGGCCTGGACATCCTGTATCGCAAGCAGTTCTACCAGCGCCTGCTGGAGGATTACTTCGACGAGCACAAGACCATCCTCATCACCACCCACCAGGTCGAGGAGATCGAGCACATCCTCACCGACCTGATGTTCATCCGCGATGGCAAGATCGTGCTGGACACCACCATGGACGAGATGGGCGCGCGCTTCAGCGAAGTGCTGGTCGGCCCGGAAAAGGTCGAAGCCGCACGCGCGTTGCATCCGGTCGACGAACGCGCCGCCGTGTTCGGCAAGAGCATCTTCCTGTACGACGGCGCCGACCCGGAGCAGCTGGCACAACTCGGCGAGACCCACCGACCCTCGGTCTCGGACCTGTTCGTCGCCACCATGAAAGGAACCTACGCATGAAAGCGATCATGAACTCCCATTTCGCCTGGCTGCTGAAGCGCGAATACTGGGAATCGCGGCGCGGTTTTCTGTGGGCACAGGTATGGACGGCCGGCGTACTCCTGGTGATCGGCATCCTCGGCATCGCGACGCTGGAAATCTTCCGGTCGCGTCTCGGTGTAAACATCAGCACCCACGGCAGCAATCTCAACGACATGCTGAGCAACGCGCTCGGCCACAACACCGAACTGCTGGTGAAGGCACTCGACGCCTCGATGATGAGCTTCGGCGTGATTGCCGGCATCGTGATGACTTTCGTGGTGTTCTTCTATTTCCTCGGCGCGCTGTACGACGACCGCCGCGACCGCAGCATCCTGTTCTGGAAGTCGCTGCCGCTGTCGGACACCTCCACCGTGATATCGAAAGTCGTCGCCGGACTGGTGATGGCACCGCTGATCGCGGTCGGCGTGGTCCTGCTCGGCTACCTTTGCGACCAGGTCATCCACACGGTCTGGTTTGCCGCGCACGGGCTCAACCCGTTCACCTTGATCTGGGCGCACGCCGAGCCGTTCTCGGTCTGGCTGCACCTGCTGGCGATGGTGCCGCTGTACGCCATGTGGGCGCTGCCGACTGCAGGCTGGTTGCTGTTCTGGTCGGCGCTGGTGCGCAGCAAGCCGTTCCTGTGGGCAGTCGTGGTTCCCATTCTCGCCGGTGCCCTGAATTCCTGGATCGCGCTGCTGGGTATTCCGCACATCAGCATCGAATTCTTCTGGAAGGTGGTCGCGCGCTCGTTGCTGAGCGTGGTCCCGGGCGGCTGGGTGTCGGTGATGAAGGTCGGCGACTCCGCCAGCACCTTTGCGGACCCACCCGCGGTGGTGCGCCACTTCGGCAGCTATGCGCAGATGGCGCACGTGTTCACCACCCCGGAATTGTGGATCGGCGCGATCGCCGGCATCGTCCTCATCGCCGTCGCGATCTGGCTGCGCCGCTGGCGTTCCGAGGCTTGACAAGGAAAAGGGAGACAAGCATGAAGACGTTCCTGACCCTCGCAGGTGCCATTCTGGTCGCGTCCACGCTGTCGGCGTGCTCGCCCGGCATCCATGGCAAGTTCGGCTACCGCGTGACATTCAACAATGGCGAACTGGTCTCGCATGCGCCGGGCCATCCCGACGCCACCATCAGCGCCGACGGCAACTTGCAAATCGGCGGCAAGATCGTCGCCACCACGCCGCAACAGCGGGCCTTGCTGCGTGACTACTACGCGCAATCGAAAGCGGCCATCACTGCGGGCATCGCTACCGGCAAGGCCGGCGTGAAGCTGGGCACGCATGCGGTCAGCGAGGCGATCAGGAGCATCTTCTCCGGCAACTCCAAGGCGGCCGACAAGGCGCTCGATGCCCAGTCCGATGCGATCTCGGCCACCGCGCAAAAACTCTGCAGCGACATCCGGCAATTGCACGACACCCAGCAAGCCATCGCCGCACAGCTGCCTGCGTTCAAGCCCTACGATGCGGTCGGCGAGACGCATTGCGACGTCAGCACCGTCACGCACCGTTCGATCGCGTTCTCAAGCGGCCCGGCAGGTTCCGCCGACGCGAGCGAGAGCACGGCGAAGACCGCGGCGCATTGATGATTTGGCTCCACCCACGCAACCGGCGGGCCGCCCACGGCTCGCCCCACCTGGTTCCGCAAGGAGATCCACCATGAACGTGTTACGCCCGCTGACCTTCGCCATCGTGCTCGGCTGCCTGCCCGTGCTTGGGGCCTGCAGCGCCAACACGGATTCGTCGTCATCCAGCGGCATCGCCGCGTCCGTCGACAGCTCGATCTCGAGTGCGTTGGATGCGGCGCAGGCAAAACTGAAGAACGAGCCCATTACCGTCTCGCACAACACACCGAACCTGCCAGTGGCGAAGATCACGCCGCAGGGCGATTTCATCGTCGACGGCAAAACGATCGCAGTCACCGCGGCGCAACGCGAAGCACTGCTGGAATACCGCAAGCAAATGATCGCGATCGCGAGCCAGGGCATTGCGGTGGGCAAGCAGGGTGCGGCCTTGGGCCTGCAAGCCGCCAGCACGGCGATCGCCGATGCGCTGTCGGGCAAGTCGGACGCGGAAATCCACCAGAAGGTGGAGGCGCAAACCGCAGGCATCCGCCAGGCCGCAGCGAAGATCTGCGAGCAACTGCCTTCGATGCTGACCGGGCAGCAGAAACTCGCCGCCGCCCTGCCCGCCTTCAAGCCTTACGCAACCATGACCCAGAAGGACATCGACCATTGCCGCTACGATGCGCTGCACGATGACGATGACGACGCCGACCGCGCCCAGGTTCGGGAATCCATACGCGAGCGCATTCGTGGCAGCGTCCGCTCGGGCATCCAGGCTTCCGCACAATCCGCTGGCATCGCAGCAAGCGGCACCAGCAGCGGTGGCGCCCCCGCAGCGACAAGCAGCGTGACCCAGCACTGACGCGCGGGGATATCAGCAAGAAAAAGGCCGCCCCGTGGGCGGCCTTTTCGCGTGCAACCGCTGGTGGATCACTTCTCGTGGATGCCGCCCTTGGTGAGCGCCACCGGATCCAGCAACCTCTTCAGATCCGCCTTCGACAGGCCCGTGGTTTCCAACGCCACGTCCAGGATCGGGCGCTTTTCCTTGTACGCCTTCTTCGCAGTCGCGGCACCCTTTTCGTAGCCAATCACCGGGTTCAACGCGGTGACGAGGATCGGGTTCAGCGCCAGCGCTTCGTCGACATGTTTCTTGTTGATCCTGAAGCCGGCGATGGCCTTGTCGGCCAGCAGGCGCGAAGCATTGGCGAGAATCGTGATCGACTGCAGCAGGTTGTAGGCGATCACCGGCAGCATCACGTTCAACTGGAAATTGCCGGCCTGCCCGCCAAGCGTGATCGTGGCGTCGTTGCCGATCACCTGCGCGCACACCATCGTCATCGCCTCGGGAATCACCGGGTTGATCTTGCCGGGCATGATCGACGAACCCGGCTGCAGCGCCACCAGCTCGATCTCGCCAATGCCGGCAAGCGGGCCGGAATTCATCCAGCGCAGGTCGTTGCTGATCTTCATCAGCGAACACGCCAGCGTCTTGAGCTGGCCTGACAGTTCCACTGCGGCATCCTGTGAAGCCAGGCCCTCGAAGAAGTTGTCCATCGAGGCAAACTTGACGCCCGTGGTCTTCGACAACTCGCTGCAAAAGGCCTTGGCAAATTTCGGATCGGCGTTGATGCCGGTGCCGACCGCGGTGCCGCCTTGCGGCAGGCGCTGCATGCGCTTGAGCGCATCCTCGATGCGGGCGATGCCGGAGCCAATTTGCGCGGACCAGCCCGAAAGCTCCTGCCCGAAGGTCACCGGCATTGCATCCATCAAATGCGTGCGGCCGGTCTTGGCGACGTTCTTCAGTTCACGCGCGCGCTTGTCGATGCACTTCTGCAAATGCTTGAGCGCAGGCAGCAACTGCTCGCGCGCCGCCAGCGAGGCGCCCACGTGGATCGCAGTCGGGATCACGTCATTGGAACTCTGCCCGTAGTTGACGTGGTCGTTGGGATGGATCTTCGCCTTCGAATCGCGCGTCGCGATGTGCGCGATCACCTCGTTGGCGTTCATGTTGCTGGACGTGCCCGAGCCGGTCTGGAAAATATCGATCGGGAACTGCGCGTCGAATTCGCCATCAGCTACCCGCTGCGCGGCCTTGCGGATCGCCGCCGCCTGCTTGGGCTTGAGGTGCTTGAGCTTCAGGTTGGCATCCGCCGCCGCGACCTTGACCAGCCCCAACGCCCGGATCATCCCGCGCGGCAGGGTCAGCCCCGAGATCGGGAAATTGTCGACCGCACGCTGGGTCTGCGCGCCCCACAGGGCGTCGGCCGGGACGTTCAATTCGCCCATGCTGTCATGTTCGATGCGGGTCTTGCTCATGCGGATTCCATCGTTGAACGAAACCGTGAATTGTAGCGGTGGTGCTGCAATCGTGGCGATGCACCCTATGCTCGACAGAAGAAAAGCCCTGCCACGGATTCACACGGATACAAACGGATCAACAGCCATGGCACTTGCTGTATCCGTGTGCATCCGTGCAAATCCGTGGTTAAGGCTTTTCCATCCGTCCGGCGGGTCCTGCGGCCACCGAAATTCGCATGTCCGGCTACAATTGCGCGCCTGCGATCGCCACGGAACCGCCATGCAGCTTGACTCCCTCACCGCGCTCTCGCCGCTCGACGGCCGCTACGCCGCCAAGGTCGAGGCGCTGCGCCCGATCTTCAGCGAATACGGCTTGATGCACCGGCGGGTGCAGGTGGAGATCGCATGGCTGATCGCGCTGTCCGATGAAGCAGCGGTGGTGGAACTGCCGGCGTTTCCCGCTTCGGCGCGTGCGAAACTGCAGGCGATCGCAAGCAATTTCTCGGTGGCGGACGCTGCGGCCATCAAGCAGATCGAGGCCACCACCAACCACGACGTCAAGGCGGTCGAGTACTTCATCAAGCAACGCATCGGCGATGACGCCGAACTGGCGCAAGCCAGGGAGTTCGTGCACTTCGCCTGTACCTCCGAAGACATCAACAATCTTTCCTATGCGCTGATGCTGCGCGATGCCCGCGACGGCGTGTTGATCCCCGCGCTGGATTCGACCATTGCCACATTACGCGCGCTGGCGCACGCCAACGCTTCGCTGCCGATGCTTTCCCGCACCCACGGCCAGACTGCCTCGCCCACCACGCTCGGCAAGGAACTCGCCAACGTGGTCGCGCGGCTCGTGCGCCAACGCGCCGGACTCGCGGCCATCACGATTCCGGGCAAGATCAACGGCGCGGTCGGCAACTTCAATGCGCACGCGATTGCGTATCCGGAAATCGACTGGCGCGCATTTTCCAAGGCGTTCGTCGAGTCGCTCGGACTCGAGTGGAGCGAATACACCACCCAGATCGAGCCGCACGATGGCGTGGCCGAACTGTGCGACGCGCAACGCCGCATCGACACCATCCTGATCGACCTTGCCCGCGACGTGTGGGGCTATGTCTCACTCGGCTACTTCAAGCAGAAGCTGAAAGCCGGCGAAGTCGGTTCCTCGACGATGCCGCACAAGGTCAATCCGATCGACTTCGAAAATGCCGAGGGCAATTTCGGCGTCGCCAACGCGCTGCTGGAACACTTCAGCGCCAAGCTGCCGATCAGCCGCTGGCAGCGCGACCTCACCGATTCCACGGTGCTGCGCGCGCTCGGCGAAGCCTTCGGCCACGCCCTGATCGGTTTCGCGTCGCTGGACAAGGGCCTCGGCAAGCTTGAAGTGAACCCCGAACGCATCGCGGCCGATCTCGATGGCGCATGGGAAGTATTGGCCGAAGCCGTGCAGACGGTGATGCGCCGTTACGGCCTGCCGGAACCCTACGAACAATTGAAGGCGCTCACGCGCGGCCACGGCATCACGCAGGACTCCATGCGCGCGTTCATCGGCAAGCTCGACCTGCCAGCGGACGCGAAGCAGCGCCTGCTGGAGTTGACGCCCGCAACCTACACCGGCCTCGCCGCCACGCTCGCGCGCGACATCTGAAGTCATGCCAGCACGCCTTCCGATCGAGGTCCAGGCCACCCCGCAGCACTTCCTCGGCATGCCGCCCGCGCGCTTCCTGCGGGATTACTGGCAAAAGCGGCCGTTGCTGGTCCGCAGCGCATTTCCGGGTTTCGAAGCGCCACTCGCGCCGGATGATCTGGCCGGCCTTGCGTGCATGGATGGCGCGTTGGCGAGGATCGTGTCGCACGACACCCGGCGGGATCGCTGGGCGCTGCGCACCGGTCCGTTCGACGAAGCCACGTTTGCGCAACTGCCGGAATCAAACTGGACCCTGCTGGTGCAGGACGTGGACAAATGGGACGCCGACACCGCCGCGCTGCTCGACCACTTCGCCTTCATCCCGAGCTGGCGGATTGACGACATCATGATCAGCTACGCCACCGACGCCGGCGGCGTCGGCGCGCACGTCGACCAGTACGACGTGTTCCTCGTGCAGGGTCTTGGCCAGCGGCACTGGGGGATCGACGCCGGCCCGAATCCGCCCACGGCATTTCGCGACGACGTCGAACTCAAGCTGCTCAAGTCTTTCACGTCGAGCCACGCGTGGACCCTGGATCCGGGCGACATGTTGTACCTGCCGCCCGGCGTACCGCACGACGGTGCCGCGGTGGGCGAATGCATGACGTATTCCATCGGCATGCGCGCCCCCGCCGCAGCGGAGATGTTGATGGACATGGCGCATGTCATTGCCGCGGAACTTCCGGACGAACAACGCTACGGCGATGCCGATCTGGCGCCCGCGCAGCAATCCGGCGAGATCGACGCTGCCGCGCTGGTGCGGGCGCGCCGCAGCGTCGGCGTACTCGCAGGCGCGCTGGATGACGACGCCTTCGCGGACTGGTTTGGCTGTTTCATCACGCGTTACCGCATGGCGCAAGTCCCGTTGCCACGCAAACGCCCGATCGATGCCGCGCGCCTGCCGGAGCGGCTCGCACGCAGCGTGCTCGTGCGCGATGCCTGGAGCCGATTTGCCTGGCGACGGCGCGGACGCAACGCGGTGGTGTACGCAGCGGGCGAAGCCTTCCCCGCGCCGACAGCCTGGGCCGCGGCGTTGGGCGGGCGCGAGCGCGTGCTTGACGGCGGCCGCCTGCTCGAGCTGCCGCAGCGGCAAGCAGGACTCCGCCTGCTCGCTGCCCTGATCAATGCCGGACACATGACGTTGCGGGTACACTGAGCGTCCGCATCGACAACCAGCCAAGAACCCGGAGGGGGGTACACCGGCATGCCGATCCAAAGCGATTATTTCGTCGAGATTTGCGATTGGGCCAAACAGTCCGAACGCGAAGCTCTGGTTGCCGTGCGCGAAGATGTGTTCGTGCATGAACAACACGTGCCACTGGACATGGAAGTCGACAGCGACGACCCGCGCAGTTCGCACGTGCTGGCGCGCGCGCTCGACGGCACACCCATCGCGACAGGCCGCGTGACCCCCGACGGCGTGATCGGACGGATGGCCGTGCTGCGCAGCTGGCGCCAACGCGGCGTCGGCACGACGATCCTGCACACCCTGGTGGATCTTGCGCGAACCGGCCACCTCGACGCGGTCACGGCGCATGCGCAACGACAAGCCGTGCCGTTTTACAGCAAGCAAGGTTTTGCGGTCGAGGGCAGCGAGTTCGAGGAGGCTGGAATTGCGCACGTGAAGATGCGCAAATCGCTCGAACGCCGCGCTGCGCCGGAACGCGCGCCGCTTCCGCCAGCGCCGCAACCGGACATCCTGAAGGCGAGCTCCCGCGAGGAGCTGATCACGGTGACCCACGAGCTGCTGCGTGGCGCCCGCCACAGCATGTGCGTGCTCGTGCGCGAACTGCATCCGCAGCTGCTCAACGACACGGCCTGCCTCGTGGAATTGCGCCGTCTGGCGATTTCCGGACGCGGCGCGTCGATCCGCATACTGGCGCAGGACCTGACGCGCGCCCTGCACGAAGGCACCCGCCTGCTGGAACTGGCGCAGCGACTGTCCAGCGTGATCGAACTGCGCAAGCCGGTGGAGCAGCAGGACCTTGAATATCCATCCGCCTTCATGTGCGTGGACAGCCAGGGGTATCTGTTCCGGCCGGTCGAATTCCACATGGCGGCGGAGGGCTCGACCTGGGCGCCGGGCCGGCACGCGCTGCTGATGTGCAAATTCGAGGAGGTCTGGGCGCGCTCGGAAGCCTGGCCGGAGCTGCGCGCGCTCGGAATCTAGGGGCTGTCCGAATCCCGCACTGCAGCATGAAACCGCTATAATTACGGGTCCACGTGGCGTTGCGCGATACGCGCCTGCGCCTGTAGCCATTTTCTTCCCTGGTGACCATCGTGAGTGACGGCGGCAGCTTGTTGCAACAGTTGGCGGAAACGTCTCAGTTTGGCGGCGGCAACGCGGCCTACATCGACCAGTTGTACGAAGACTGGCTGCACGACCCGCAATCAGTCGCGCCCTCATGGCGCAGCATGTTCCAGAGCCTGCGCGGCAGCGGCGACGTGTCACACGCCGACGCGATCGCGCGCATCGTCGCGGCACAAGCGCAGGGCCAGCGCAGCGGAGCGCCGGTCGACGACGCGCACGCGCGCAGGCAGGCAGGCGTGCTGCGCCTGCTGACAGCCTATCGTTCGCGCGGCCACCTTGCAGCCGACCTCGACCCGCTCGCGATTGCACCCAAGCGCCCCGCGCCGGACCTCGACCTGCCCTTCCACGGCCTGTCCGACGCCGACCTCGACACCGAGTTCGACTGCGGCACCTTCGCCGGCGGTGGCCAGCGCATGCAATTGCGCGACCTGCGCGAGCGCCTGCGCCGCACCTACGTCGCCACGATCGGCGCCGAGTTCATGCACATCAGCGACCACGCCCAACGGCGCTGGATCTACGACCGGCTGGAACAGGCCAGCGGCGACGCCGGGCTCGACGCAGCAACCCGCCAGCGGGTACTGGAAAAACTCACCGCAGCCGATGGCCTCGAACGCTACCTGCACACCAAATACGTCGGCCAGAAGCGCTTTTCGCTGGAGGGCGGCGATGCGCTGATCCCGCTGCTGGACGACCTCGTGCGCCGCGCCTGCGCAGCCGGCATCCACGAACTCGTGATCGGCATGGCGCACCGCGGGCGCCTGAACGTGCTGGTCAATATCCTCGGCAAGCCGCCGCAGCAACTGTTCGCCGAATTCGAAGGCAAGCACGACGGCCCGGACGATCCGGCGCATTCGGGCGACGTGAAGTACCACATGGGCTTCTCGGCCGACATCGTGGCGCCGGCCGGCAACATCCACGTCGCGCTGGCGTTCAATCCCTCGCACCTTGAGATCGTGAACCCGGTAGTGTCCGGTTCGGTGCGCGCGCGCCAGATCAGGGCCCACGACGGCGTGCGCGAACACGTGCTGCCGGTCCTGATCCACGGCGACGCCGCGCTCTCGGGCCAGGGCGTCAACATGGAACTGTTCAACATGTCGAAGACGCGCGGCTTCGGCGTCGGCGGCACCGTGCACGTGGTGGTCAACAACCAGATTGGCTTCACCACCGATGCCAGCGACGGCCGCAGCACCCTGTATTGCACTGACGTCGCCAAGATGGTGAATGCGCCGGTGCTGCACGTGAACGGCGACGACCCCGAAGCAGTCGTGCAATGCATGCGCCTCGCCTTCGACTTCCGCCAGCAATTCCACAAGGACGTCGTCGTTGACCTGGTGTGCTACCGCCGCCACGGCCACAACGAAGCGGACGAACCCTCGGCCACGCAGCCGATCATGTACGACGTGATCAA
>DASSNC010000060.1:0-7870 GCA_035688305.1 Rhodanobacteraceae bacterium | reverse complement strand
AGGAGGGCCGGAAGGCCCGACCTTATTGCTTTGAGCCCGCGGGAACGCGTGCCGCCAGCCACCAGCCCGCGAGCATGCACGCCACGAACAACCACAATGCAGGCGCGCCGCCCGTCAGCGACGCCAGCGCGGGTCCGGGGCAATAACCCGCAATGCCCCAACCCACACCGAACACTGCGGCCCCGATCAACAACCGCCAGTCCAGCGAGCGCCGCGTGGGCAACCGGAATTGCGTATCCAGCAGCGGCCGCGCGCGACCGCGCAGCAGCCGATAGCCGATGGCCGTGGTGACCACCGCGCCGCCCATCACGAACAGCAGCTGCGGGTTCCAGCGACCGAATACGTCCAGGAAGCCCAACACCACCGCGGGTTGGGTCATGCCGCCCAGCACCAGACCGACACCGAACACCAGTCCTGCAACAAGGGCCACGAGTGCTTTCATCTCAGAGCACTCCCAACAGGTGACGCGTCACCGCGACGGTAAGGATTCCGAGCAGCATGAACGCTGCCGTCGCCGCCAGCGAACGCGGCGAAAACCGGGCGATGCCGCAGACCCCGTGGCCACTGGTGCAACCGCTGCCGAGACGCGTACCGAATCCGACCAGCAAACCGGCCGCCACCATCCACGGCCAGCTGACCTGCGGCGCACCAATACCGTTGTTGCCGGCCAGCAGCAGCGCCAGCAACGGCGCCACGACCAGCCCGACGACGAACGCCAGCCGCCACAACCAATCAGCCGGGCTCTGAAGCAAACCCGCCGCGATGCCGCTGATGCCGGCGACGCGGCCCAGCGTGCCCATCAGGAACACCGCCGCGGCGCCAATCAATACGCCGCCCACTGCCGCCAGCAACCAGGGATGCATGAGGTTTCACCTGCGTGTCATGGAGCGATCGAATCTACATTTGCGGAATCCATGCCACAAGTGCGGCCACGCAAGCGTCGAGCATACTCGGCCGTTGACCGGAAGCTCCACGCTCGCGGCATGCGCCACTGCAGCAAACTCCGATCCTGCAGGGCGGCCGGATGTTCCGGCACGAGCATGACGACACGCACATCGGTATCTCCGCACCGCCAGCGTCAGCGCCAAGCAGACGGCAATCTCGCTACCATCGGCACACGCAACAGCAGGAGCCCCGCCGAATGCCGATCAACCTCTTGCCAATGCGGGCAGCGCTGGCTGCCACACTCCTGATCGGTGCGGGCACGGCGGCCCGAAGCGCGCATGCAACGCCGCCATCGTTCGGCCCCACGGGCCGCGATCTGCTGTTCAGCCCGTACAAATACGTGCCGCGCAACTTCGATGCCGCGACCAATACCTTGCAGGTCGCGGCGACCGGCAAGCCCATTCCGCTGGCGGGCCGCGGCAGCCTGGTGGAAGATCATGTGCCGAACCTCGTGACCGTCACGCTGGCGTTCGCGACCGGCGATTGCGGCAACGAGGATTGGGGCGTGCCGACGGCCGCCATCACCAAGGTCGCGATCCCGGCCTTGTCGAAGGACTTCGTCGATTACGTCATCTCGACGGGTGGCCAAGGCAAGAAGTTCACCTGCGCATCGCCCAAGGCGTTCGCCGATTTCGTGCGCCGATATCAATCACCGTTCCTGCAGGGCATCGACTTCGACATCGAATCCACGCAGACGCCCGCCGAGATCAAGGCGCTGGTGGCTGACGCGGCGCACGCGGAAAAACTGTTCCCGGACGTGCGCTTTTCGTTCACCATTGCCACATGGGCTGGCTCGGACGCCTCGCACGCGGGTCTCAACCCACTCGGCGCCACGGTGGTGAAAGCCATCAAGGCTTCCACCCTCCGCCATTACACGATCAACCTGATGGTGATGGATTACGGCAAGACCAGTCCCGCCGTGTGCGTGGTGGCGCACGGCGCCTGCGACATGGGCGCTTCGGCCATCCAGGCAGCAGAAAACCTGCAACATACCTGGCACATTCCCGCCAACAAGATCGAGCTGACGCCGATCGCGGGCGTGAACGACAATCCGGATGAAGTATTCACGCTGAAGGACCTGGACACGATGATGAAGTACGCGGTCGCACATAATTTGGCCGGCATCCACTTCTGGTCGCTGGATCGGGATACGCCCTGCCCTGCAGCACACGGAAAGACGGCCGACCCGCCGATCTGCAACGGCACTGATGATCCACCACTCGCCTTCACCCGGCGCGCATTGCAGAATCTCGGACGCTAGCCGCATGAACTCCGTCAGCGCCCCACCCCGGCAACTGCCACGCAAACTCGGCCTCGTCACCGGCATGGCGGTGGTGGTCGGCATCATCATCGGCAGCGGCATCTTCCGCGTGCCGTCGGGCATCGCTGCCGACACCGGCAACCTCACCGGCATCGCGCTGGTGTGGATACTCGGCGGCGTCATCGCCCTGTTCGGCGCGCTCTCGATCGCCGAACTCGCGGCGATGTACCCCGCGGCCGGTGGCCCGTACGTATACCTGCGGGAAGCCTATGGACGTCCGCTGGCGTTCCTGTTCGGGTGGATGTGGCTGCTCACCACGCCGATCTCGTGGGCCGCGCAAAGCCTGATGTTCGCCGAATACCTTGGCTACTTCGTGCCGATTCCGGTCATCGCGCAACACCTGCTGGCGGCGGCGCTGATCGTCGTGGTGGCGCTGGCCAACATCCGCTCGGTGAAACTCGGCGCGGCGATCCAGAACATCTCCGCAAGCGCCAAGGTGCTGGCGATCGTCGGCCTCGCCGCCGCGATCTTCCTGCTCGCGCCCGGCGGCGCAGCCAACCCGCTGCACGGCGCACCGCTGGGCATGGCCAAGTGGTCCGGCATCGGCATCGGGCTGATCGCGGTGCTGTGGGCCTACGACGGCTGGGAAAACCTCACCACGTTGTCGGGCGAAGTGAAGAATCCGCAGCGCAACCTGCCACTGGCGCTCATCGGTGGCGTCGTGGTGGTGATGGTCGTGTACCTGCTCGTCAACGCGGCCTATCTGCGCGCCTTGCCGCTGCCGCAACTGGCCGCGTCGAAGTCGGTCGCCACCGACGCGGCAGCCGTGGTGATGGGCCGCGGTGGCGCATCGTTGATCGGCGCGCTGGTGATGCTGTCGGTGTTCGGCACCTTGAACGGCAGCATCCTGTCCAGCCCGCGCGTGTTCTATGCGATGGCCGAAGACGGCCTGTTCTTCCGCACCGTCGGACGCGTGCATCCGAAATTCGAAACCCCGCATGTCGCGATCGGCTTCATCGTGGTGCTGGCCGTCATCTACGTGATGCTGCGCGATTTCATGCAGCTTGCCGAGGCCTACGTGCTCGGCATCTGGCCTTTCCTGGCGCTGTGCGTGATCGGCCTGTTCGTCCTGCGCCGCAAGCGCCCCGATTTTCCGCGCCAGTACAAGGCGCTCGGCTACCCGCTGGTGCCGGGGCTGTTCGTGCTGGCGACGTTCGTGGTCGTGGCCAATTCGCTGTACGCGCAATTCTGGTCCACCTTCACCAGCATCCTGATCACGCTCGCCGGCTTGCCGCTGTACTTCATCTGGGTGCACTGGCAGCGGCGACGCGAACGCAGTCCCGAAGCACGGCCGTAAAACCCGACGCGATCGCCGCAAGTCATCTGGAAGCAGCTTGCGCGGCGATGACGACAAGACGGGCGCGGCCTTGTGTTTCGCGTCAACCCATCGTCACGAACTCTTCCGCCGAAGTCGGATGCACCGCGACGGTCTTGATGAAATCATCGTAGGTTGCGCCCATGTGCACCGCCACGGCGAAGCCCTGCAGCATTTCGTCCAGGCCCGGGCCGATGCCATGCAGGCCGACGATGCGCTCCTCGTGGCCCGCGCACACCAGCTTCATGAAGGTCTTGCCCTCGCGCCCGGCCAGCGACCACAGCATCGGCGTGAAGCGCGTCTTGCGCACCACCACTGCTTCGCCGTATTCGCGGCGCGCCTCGGCTTCCGACAGGCCCACGCTGCCGATCGGCGGATGCGAGAACACCACCGTGGGAATGCATGAATAGTCCAGACGCGCGTCTGCCTTGCCATTGAACAGACGCTCGGCCAACTGCCGGCCGGTGGCAATCGCGACCGGCGTCAGCTCGACCTTGCCATTGACGTCACCGATGGCATACACGCCTTCGACGGAGGTGTTTTCGAACGCGTCGGTCGGGATTCCGTTGCTGCCGTTGCTGCGGATGCCGGCCGCATCCAGTTGCAATGATGCGAAATCCGGCACCCGCCCGGTCGCATTGATCACGCAATCGTACGGCCCGTGCCGCGCGTGGTCGGCGCAGTCCAGCCACAGCGCGCCAGCGTCGCGCAGCACGCCCTGCACCGCGCAGCGCGCATGATGCGCGAGGCCTTCCGCCTGCATCTGCACCTCCAGCTCGCGGCCCAGGTCGGCATCGAAATGCGACAACAGGCCACTGCGCGAGAAGATTTCCACTTGCGTGCCGAGCGCGCGCAACACGCCCGCGAGTTCCACGCCGATGTAACCGCCGCCGATCACGCCGACCCGGCCCGGCAGCGCGTCGAGCTTGAAGAAGCCATCCGAGTCGATCACCCATTCCGCACCCGGCAGTTCGAACCGGTGCGCGCGCGAGCCGGTCGCGATCACGATATGCGGCGCGCTGTATTCGACAGCGTCCGCGCGCAAGGTATGTGCATCGACGAAGTGCGCAAGCGCCGGCACCACTTCCACGCCCAGTTCGCGCAAGCGGTTGCCATACGAACTGCGCGCGCGCAGCACGTACGCTTCGCGCCGCGCGACGAAAGCGTGCCAGTCCAGCGTGCCGGGCGCGACGTCGAACCCCACCGCCTTCGCCAGCGCCTGTGCCTCGGCCAACTCCGCCGCCAGCCACATCGCCTTCTTCGGCACGCAACCGCGATTGACGCAGGTGCCGCCGAGTTCGTGCGGCTCGAACAGCGTCACCTTCGCGCCGTGTTTGGCCGCGCGTATCGCGCAGGCCAACCCGCCCGAACCGCCACCGATCACCAGCAAATCCGCATGCTTCGTCATCGCCTCACTCGCTCCCGGCAGCAGTCGCGCCCAAGCGGGCTATCGTAACGCGACCCCGCGCCAAACCCCGCGCGCGGTCGGCAACCCATCCGCGCGCCATTCGAGAGACCGTTTCGATACACTTCCGCGACTCACTAAGGGAGGGGATCCCATGGCACAGTGGTATTTCAGTCACGCTGGCAACCGCCTCGGCCCGTACGACGACGCCCAGGCACGTACCTACGCCAGCCAGAATCCCGGCGATGTCTGCTGGCGCGAAGGCTTCGATGGCTGGAAGCCGGTCGCGTCGGTGGCCGAGCTCGGCGCCGGGCAAGCCGGCCCGCCGCCACCACCACCCGGCAACAACGCGGACGTGGTCGACTTCAAGATCGTCGGCACCGACATGCAGTTCGTCGAAGTCGAACTCGATCCCGGCGAGAGCGCAGTCGGCGAAGCCGGCGCAATGATGTTCAAGGATTCCTGCGTCACGATGGAAGCCGTGTTCGGCGATGCATCGCGCAACAGCCCGACCTCCGGCGGCGGCCTGATGGGTTCGTTGCTCTCGGCGGGCAAGCGGCTTGTCACCGGTGAGAGCCTGTTCACCACCGTGTTCACGCACGGCGGCCCATCCGGCAAGGCCCACGTCGCCTTCGCGGCACCATTCCCCGGCACGGTGATGGCGATGAAGTTGTCCGATCACAACGGCCGCCTGATCTGCCAGAAAGACAGTTTCCTCGCCGGCGCGCGCGGCGTCAGCCTCGGCATCTTCCTGCAACGCAAGATCCTCACCGGCCTGTTCGGCGGCGAAGGCTTCATCATGCAAAAGTTGGAAGGCGACGGCTGGGTCTTCATCCACGCCGGCGGCACGATGGTCGAACGCGAACTTGCGGCGGGCGAGAAAGTGGACGTCGACACCGGTTGCGTAGTGGCCTTCCACGACACGGTGAGCATGGACATCCAGCAGGCCGGCGGCATCAAAACCATGCTGTTCGGCGGCGAAGGCATGTTCTTCGCCACGCTCACCGGGCCGGGCAAGGTGTGGCTGCAATCGCTGCCGTTCTCGCGCATGGCCGGGCGCATGCTGGCCGCGGCCCCGAAAGGCGGCGGCAAGAGTCGCGGCGAAGGCTCGGTGCTCGGTGGCCTCGGCAACCTGCTCGACGGCGACAGCAACTTCTGATGCGCTGGCAGCATCGCGCGGATTTGCAGGGCGGAAGTCGCCGCGCAACGGTGGCTCCGGCCGTGAAGGCATTGCCGGAACACGACAACTTCGCCGTCGTGCTTGGTCGCAATCGCGAGGCCGTCGAAACCGGCGGTCCTCGAAGTGGTTGTCAATGTCAGTCCCCGGAGGATAAAGACATGCCCAACGCCAGAGCATCACGCAAGATCGCCGTCTGCCTGTGGTACGACGGCAACGCCGAGGAAGCCGCCAATTTCTACGCCGACACCTTCCCGGATTCGCACGTGGATGCCGTCCACCGCGCGCCCGGCGACTATCCCGCCGGCAAGCAAGGTGATGTGCTGACCGTGGAATTCACGGTGCTCGGCATGCCGTTCCTCGGCTTGAACGGCGGGCCGCAATTCAAGTTCACCGAAGCGGCGTCGTTGCAGGTGTACACGAACGACCAGGCGGAAACCGATCGATACTGGAATGCCATCATCGGCAGCGGCGGTTCGGAAAGTGAATGCGGCTGGTGCCGCGACCGCTTCGGCCTGCCCTGGCAAATCACCCCGCGCGCCCTGATGGACGCGATCACCGATCGCGACCCCGCTGCCGCGCAGCGCGCGTTCACCGCGATGATGGGCATGACTAAAATCGACATCGCCGCGATCGAGGCCGCGCGCCGCGGCTGACTCGTCACCTGCACGCGCGCCGCTGCGCGTGCAACGTCCGCCTGCCCGCCTGGCGACCGTTCATCCACAACGCCCGCCGCGCGGCCCCGGTAGCGCGGGTTCATGGTCGAACGCGTAGCCTCATGAGTGCCCCTCAGCGAGGCTCGTGTAATGGCGAAGGCATTGGAAAAGTGGGAGGTGCAACATCACGGCCCCCTGCGGGAAGTGGACGAGGGCATCCTCACCGTCGAAGGCACCATCCGGATGCCGCTCGGCAACTTTCCGCGCCGCATGACCGTGGTCGCGCTGGCCGCCGGCGGCACCATCATCTTCAGCGCCATCGCGCTGGGCGAAGCCGACATGCGCAGCATCGAAGCGTTCGGCACACCCAAATTCATGGTCGTCCCCAGCGCCCACCACCGCCTCGATGCCAAAGTGTGGAAGCAACGCTATCCCGACATCCGCGTGCTCGCGCCCGCGGGTGCGCGCGCGAACGTGCAGGATGTCGTGAACGTGGATGCCACGACCGACATCTTTGCCGATGCCGGCGTGACGTTCCTCACCGTCGGCGGCACCGGCGAACGCGAAGCGGCCTTGCTGGTGACCCGCAGCGGCGACAAGACCCTCGTCAGCAACGATGTGATCGCCCACGTCGCCCACCCCGACGGTCTCGGCGCCAAGGTGATGGCGCGCTTCATGGGCTTCGGCGTGAAGCGCCCGCAAGTTCCAGGCGTCGTGCAACGCGTGGTGGTGAACGACAAGCACGCGCTGGCCGCGCAATTTCGCGAATGGTCGCGCGACGAAGACCTGCGCCGCATCATCGTCTCCCACGGCGACATCATCGAGCAGCCGCGCGCGGTGCTGGCGTCGTTGGCGGAGACGCTGGAACACTAGGCGGCAGCACGTGGCCACTCGCGTTGGCGCAGCTTGGGTCACCCGTGCTGGCGGCCATTGACCCTGCACAGGCGAATCCGTAATATAACGTTCGTTATAACATTGGATTGCGAGGCGCCACCATGAAACTCAAGATCACCACGATCGGCAATTCGGCCGGCGTGATCCTGCCCAAGGA
>DASSNC010000049.1:0-18298 GCA_035688305.1 Rhodanobacteraceae bacterium | reverse complement strand
ATCAGTGGATCGGGTGGTGGGCAGGTTCGCGCAACTTGCCAACGACGCCACGCACAGGATTGCGCCACATCGCCGCAGGAAGATGAAGGCTTTCATCTTCGCCTCCGTCGCAAGCCTGCACCCGCTTGGCGGGCATTCGATGGCTTGCTGCGAGTCCACTATACACTTCAGCCGGGTGCGAAATGTTGCCGACAGAGGTTTGGAGAAGGCGGAGGAAATGGCGAAACCGGCCGGTCCCGTGGTGGTCCGATGGGACCGGCCTTGCCCCTTTCCGATGGGGCGAAAGCGCATACGCAGCGCACGGCCGATTCATTGGCGGCGAGCGCGGTTTGACGCCTCCGTCACCGAAATCTTGTCACTGGATGCGGGAGGTCACCATCACGAGAAAGCCGGCAGCGGCTGCTTTTGGCAGGTCACGTTTTGATTCCAGTCCGCGAAATTGCTCTGGGTGTTGTTTCGCCAGGCCCAGGCGTGCAATTCATACAACGCCGGCAGCCCGTAGCGGTTCGGTGACGGGACCAAGTTCATCAGTTGGCCTGCCACCTTGGGCGTGGAGCCGTCAGGGTGCTGAGCGTTCCAGGGGGCGGCGATCACGACGTATTCCACGCCCACCAGGACCATGGATCCGTCCGCCTGCGGTTCGTAGATGAGGATCTGGGGCTTGTCCAATTGGGGCTGATTACCCCCAATAAGCGCCGGGTTGACCACGTGTACGCCCATTGCACCGTGATCGGGCCCGCTTACGCAGAACGGGTCGCGACCGAACCAACCCGCCTGCGCGGCGACGTTGATGTTTGTGTACGGAGCGGTGGCCTGCCGTACCGCCGCCAGGAAGGCGGATACGGTACCCGGACTTGCAGGCGTCTGGGCATGCGCCACGGCGACGGGCAGGGAGAGCAAGGCAAGGGCCAGGACCAACGATGAGTTGCGTGCATTCTTGTACATGGCGTAGTTTCCCTCTATCGGTGATTGGGCGGCGAACGGTCGCTGCCGCCAGCCAGATTTGCCGAAAGCGGGGCGGGAGTGCTTGATGGAAGCGTTGAGGTTTGGCGAGGATGTGTGAGGAAATTCTGTAGGATTGCTTTGGCCGCTTGCACGCGCTGGTTTTCCCGCCTGCCGGGCAATCAGTTACGCTATCCATAGGCGTGGCGGCTGCAGTCGCAGACAAGTTCTAGGACGGAATCGTGGCGCTGACGAACGAACTGGGCGCGATCGTCTTCGACGACATCGAAATCGACATCGATGGCCGCCGCCTTGTGGTCGGTGGCAAGGACGTTGCGCTGGAACCCAAGACGTTCGCCGTGCTGCTTCTGCTTGCCAGTAATCCCGGCAAAACCTTGACCCACGACGACATCCTTGATGCGGTGTGGGGCCATCGGCACGTCACCCAGAACGTCATGCATCGGGCGATCGCGCTGCTGCGACAGGCGCTCGGCGGCCATTCGTCGGCGCGCCAGTACATCCACACCGTGCATGGCGTGGGGTATCGTTTCGATGCCAAGGTGCTTCGGCCATCGCGGCCATCGTTGCTGGACGGCGCACCGGCGGCAGCCGGCGGCGACGCGCCGGTCGTTGCCGCGCCCGCCGGGCAAATCGTCGACGCAGGCCGCCCGGTCGCACGGCGCCTGCGTCGAAACCATGTTTTGATCACGATTGCAATCGCAGCGTGTGTGTTGATCGCTCTCGCTGCGGTCTTCCTCCTGCGCCTGCGATCTCCCGCGCCGCCCGTAACGCCGACCCTCGTCGTACTGCCGCTGCAGGTGATCGGTGACGACAAGAACGAGGCCGCTTTCGCCGCTGGCCTGAGCGAAGAATTGACGACGCGATTGGCCCGCGTCAACGGCCTGCGCCTTATCTCGGGGATCTCGCCGACGATCGCACGGAAGGACGATTTCGATCCGGCGCAGCTGGCCGCCAAGTTGCACACCACGCATGCGCTCGAAGGCAGCCTGCGCGAGGACGGCGACAAGCTGCGCATCAGCCTGCGCCTGGTCGAGACGCCCTCGGGCCGCACGATGTGGGCGCAGGATTACGATCGCACCGCTGGCGATGTCTTCAACACGCAACGGGAAATCGCGCAAGCCGTCGCAGGCGCGCTGGCCCTCCCCATCGGTCTTGCGCGAGCCGGTTCGCGCGTGCCTGACCCACAGGTGTTCCGCGAGTATCTGCAATTGCGTCACGTGTTTCTTGCCAGCAACGACGAAGCCGCCTACGCGCAGGCCGAGCGCGACCTGGATGCCCTGGCGGCGCGCGCACCTGACTATGCGCCGGTGCACGGCCTGCTTTCGCTCAATCTCGCGTCGGATTTCGAAGGCGAAGGCAGGGAAGGCGAAGCGCTACGCGAGGCACGCAGCGCACTCGCGATCGACCCCAACGATCTATACGCGCATCTCGCTTTGGGCATGGTCGCCTCGCACAACAAGCAATGGGCGACAGTCAAGCGTGAGTACGACACCGCACTGGCCCTCAACCCCGCCGATTCGATCGTGCACAACATAGATGGCATGTTCCTGGCGCGGCTGGGCTACGGCGAACAAGCCCTGGCGCAATTCGAAACCGGTTATGCCGCCGATCCGCTCGGTTACTGGCTGACATACAACATGGGCACGCAGTTGGATGTGGTGGGTCGCCACGGCGCGGCGAAGAAGTATCTCGATCTGCTGCCCGGCAGGGAAGTCAGACCTTCGGCGCTTACAGACGTGGCGCGCTGGCGCAATGCCGTCTGGCGAAAAGACTTCTCTGCGGCGCGCGGCTTTGCCGCGCAACTACCGGACGACGCAGGATTGAGAAAAGCCTACGCCGCGGTCACTGAAGCCTTGGTCGATCCTGCCGCATGGCCGCGAGCGGAAGTTGCAATCGGCGAGCACGAGTCCGCCTTGGGCAAGCACCCCGTTCGGCTTCGTTTGTTCGAACCCAAGCCGAACGCAGCGGACGTCCTTGCCACGTTCGAACCGGGCGACCAGCAACCGGGAGGCAAGTTGATCTGGACGCCCGGATACGCCCCGGTGCGTCGTCACCCTGCGTTCCAGGTTTTCATCAAGCAGATGAAGTTCATCGATTTCTGGAACGTCAACGGCTGGCCGCCGCAGTGCAAGCCTGATGGCGATGGTGCGCGCTGCGATTGAGGCTCCGCAATAGCGCCGGGATCGGCGCAACAAGGTGCGGAAGCGCGACGTCGATCCACACTTCGCGCATGAAAAAGCCCGCCGAAGCGGGCTTTTTTACAAGCATTGGAGAGGCAGCTTACGCCACCTGCACCTGGTCCGCCTGCATGCCCTTCGGGCCCTTCACCGCGATGAAGGTGACCTTCTGGCCTTCCTGCAGCGACTTGAAGCCGTTGCCCTGGATGGCGCGGAAATGGACGAACAGGTCGTCACCACTTTCCGGGGTGATGAAGCCGAAGCCCTTGGCATCGTTGAACCACTTGACTGTACCGCTCTGTCGATCCGACATTACACATGACCTTTGAAAACAATGGATGAATTACGGCATGGAGTGAGGCGAACTCGCCGCAAGTTTACGCAGGGCATCCGAGTCTGCCTCAAGCACTGCGGCACAAGTGTAACCTGAAAATAGGGCAAAATGGGGGACTGGGTCATTTTGCCGGAATGACCGTGCGGGTTGGTTCAGGCTTGGGGCGTCGGGCAGGATAGATCCGGGTGTGCCAAGGACATGGCGACGGCCTCTGCCACGCGGATCCCATCGACGGCTGCGGAGAGTATGCCGCCGGCGTAACCGGCGCCTTCGCCGGCGGGGTAGAGACCCCGCGTGTTCAGGCTTTGCAGGTCTTCCTCGCGGCGGCGGATGCGGACGGGTGAGGAGGTGCGCGTTTCCACCGCGGTGAGCACGGCGTCGGGCAGGGCATAGCCCCGGATCTGGCGCTCGAACACCGGGATCGCCGCGCGGATGGCGGCGATGGCGTAGCTGGGCAGGGATGTTGCAAGGTCGGTGAGACGTACGCCGGGTTGGTAGGAAGGTACAACGTCGCCGAGCGCCGTGGTCGCGCGTCCGGCCAGGAAATCGCCCACGCGCTGCGCTGGCGCGCTGTAATTGCCGCCGCCGAGTTCAAAGGCGTGTGCTTCCCAATGCCGCTGCAGCGCGATTCCGGCCAGCGGGCCTTCGCCGTAGGGTGCGAAGTCGGCGGGCGTGATGTCGCACACCAGCGCCGCGTTGGCGTTGCGCTCGTTGCGCGAGTACTGGCTCATGCCGTTGGTCACCACGCGTCCGGGCTCGCTGGCGGCGGCCACCACGGTGCCGCCGGGGCACATGCAGAAGCTGTAGACCGAGCGCCCGTCCTTGCCATGGTGCACAAGGTGATAGTCGGCTGCGCCGAGGACGGGATGGCCGGCCTGAGGGCCGAAACGCGCGCGGTCGATCAGCGATTGCGGGTGCTCGATGCGGAAGCCGATCGAGAATGCCTTGGGTTCCAGGTACACACCGCGCGCGTGCAGCATCGCGAAGGCGTCGCGGGCGCTGTGGCCCAGCGCCAGCACGACGTGGTCGCTGCGCAGGGTCTCGCCGCCGGCCAGCGTGACGCCGCGCAGCTGGCGTTCGCCCGCGGCGTCGGCTTCAACCAGCAGGTCATCCACGCGCTGGCCGAAGCGGATCTCGCCGCCGAGCGATGTGATGCGCTCACGCATCTTCTCGACCATGCTGACCAGCCGGAAGGTGCCGATGTGCGGCTTGCTGACGTAGAGGATTTCCTCGGGCGCACCGGCGTCGACGAATTCCTCCAGCACCTTGCGGTTGTAGTTTTTCCTGTCGTGGACGCCGCTGTGCAGCTTGCCGTCGGAAAACGTGCCGGCGCCGCCTTCGCCGAACTGCACGTTGGATTCTTCGTGCAGCTTGCGGTTGCGCCACAAGTCCCAGGTGTCCTTGGTGCGGTCGCGCACCGCCTTGCCGCGCTCCAGCACGATGGGCGCGAGACCCGCTTCGGCGAGGATCAGTGCCGCGAAGATGCCGCAGGGACCGAAGCCGATCACCAGCGGGCGATGTTCGGGCTGTTTGGTTGCGCGGGCGACGGCGTGGTAACGCGTGTCCGGTGCGATTTGCAGGTCGCGGGTGTCGGCATGCCGCGCCAGCAGCGCGGCCTCGTCGGCCACTTCGAGATCCAGCGTGTAGATCAGCGTGATCGCGCCGCGCTTGCGGGCGTCGTAGCCGCGCCGGAACACGTTGACCTTCAGCAGCGTCTCACGCGGGATGCCGAGCCGTACGCAGATCGCCTCGGGCAAGGCCGAGGCGGGATGATCGAGCGGCAGTCGCAGGTTGATGAGGCGCAGCATCGGCATGGCATGATGGACAGACAGCGACGATTTTCGCATGCGTCGCAGTCATCAATTCATTCGGGCACCTGTGCAAGGCGGCAAACATGATCGCGCGAGCTTCGCAGGTGCGAAGGTGCCGTAGTTCGAAGCTTCGGGGTGACTGCTGATTCGACAGGGGTTGAGTGTGGGCCAGCGTTTGCGGATAGCCATCATCGGGTACGGCACGGCCGGACAGGCGTCGGCGTTGTTGTTGTCGGCGGATGGTCACACCGTCGAGGTGTTCGAGCGCGCGCCGGTGTTGGGTCCGGTCGGGGCCGGGTTCCTGCTGCAGCCGACCGGCCTTTCCGTGTTGTGGGAATTGGGGTTGCTCGATGCCGCACTCGAACATGGCGCGGCGATCACCCGTTTGTATGGCGCAAACAGTCGCGGTCGCGCGGTCATGGACATGCGCTATGGCGACCTCGACGGGCGCCTGTTCGGGTTGGGCATGCAGCGGGGCGCATTGTTCGAGATCCTTGATGCAGCATGGCAGGCAGGCCGCTGCATCCGGCGTGGCTGCACGGTCACCGCAGTGGATGCGGAGCGCGGTGCACTCACCGATGCCGACGGGCAAATCCATGCCGGTTACGACCTCATCATCGTCGCCGACGGCGCGGCGTCACGCCTGCGCGAACAAGTGGTACCCGCGCGTCTTGATCAACCGTACCCGTGGGGCGCGTGGTGGTGCCTTGTCGAACAAGGTGACTGGCCGTGGCTGGACGCGCTGCAGCAACGCTATGTTGCGGCGCGCCGCATGCTTGGCATACTGCCGGTGGGCACGCGCCCCAGTGACCCGAAACCGCGGGTGAGTTTCTTCTGGAGCGCGCCGGTGGTGTCGCTCGATGCCGGCATTGCCGATGCGGACCATTGGCGAAGTGAAGTTGCGGCGATCTGGCCCGAGGCTGCGGAACGTCTGCGCGCGACCGCGGTGCCCGATGGACTGGCCGCCGCACGTTACCGCGATGCCGTGCACCGCGAATGGTTCAAGGGCCGCGCGGTGTTGCTTGGTGATGCCGCGCACGCGATGAGCCCGCAGCTCGGGCAGGGCGTCAACATGGCCTTGCTGGATGCACGCGCGCTGCGCGATGCGCTGCGATCCGGTGGATCTACGACCGAAGCACTGTCGTTGTTCCAACGCCAGCGCCGCGCCCACGTCGGCATCTACCATTTCTGGAGCCGCTGGCTGACGCCGCTATTCCAATCGGACCATGATCTTGCCGCGCGGGGACGCGACTGGTTGTTCCATCCGATGTCGCGGATGCCGGTGGCGCGCGGCCAGATGCTGCTGGTGTTGAGCGGCACGCGCCAGGGTTGGCTGGGGCGGTTTGCCTTGCCTGACGGATTCCTTGATGCGCTTGCCAATGCGCGACGTGACCGGGTGAGAGGCTAAACTTCGCTGGATGCGTTGGAATGTGCACGGCGTTTGAGGAGCAGCGTGAGGTGGCGACAGCGAATGGCGCGACACGGAACCGGCCGATGCGCCTGCCGGGGGTGAAAGTGTTGCCGCCGTCGCTGCGCCGGCAACTGCGCAGTCAGGTGTTGGCGGTGCTGAGTCACGACGGGCCGATACCTGATTACGACACGCCGGTTGGCGATCCAGGCCTGTTCGGTCCGGACAGCGTGACCTGGAAAATCCACGCCGACTTTCCCAGCATGATGGCGGGCGGTGTGGCCGCGCTGATGGTGCAGATGCTGCATCCGCTGCCGCTGGCCGCGGTGTGGGACCACTCGAATTTCCGCGTGGACATCCTCGGTCGGCTGCGTTACACCACGGCATTCGTCGGGCGCACGACCTTTGCGCCGCGCGCAATCGCCGAAGCCGAAATCGAACGCGTGCGCCGCATTCACCTGGCCATTTCCGGAACGGCGCCGGACGGGCGCGAATACCGCGCCGATGATCCACATCTCCTCACCTGGATCCACAGCGCCGAATGCTGGTGCTTCCTGCGCGCCTACCAGACGTATTGCCATGCGCGCATTCCGCTAGCGATGCAGGATCGCTACCTCGCGGAAATGGCGTTGATCGCCGAAGCGCTGGGTGCACGCGACGTGCCGAAGTCCGTGCGTGAAATTGTTGATTACTTCGCGAGCATGCAATCGGAATTGGTGTTCGACGCACGCACCCGCGAGGTGCTGCGGATTTTGGGCGCCATCCAGTTGCCGATTCCGTTCGCCGGTTTCAGCCGCAACGTGTTTCTCGGTGCCGCCGCTGCGCTGTTGCCGGATTGGGCCTTGGCGATCATGCGGCGCCCGCTGCTCGAACGTCTGCGCGATCGCGCCGCGGCGCAGTCGTTGAAGCTCATCGCGCCGAGCATCCGTGATGCGCTTGCCGAAGGTGGCCTTGGCTGGCGCGCTTGTGCGCGCACCGGCACCGACTACGCCGACCTGTTCCGCTGGCCGCGTTGATGCAGGTTCAATCGGAAGTTCTGCATTGCCGCGCGACCGCCCGCATGACCGCGGACCGTCATCGCGGTGTCGATGCCGAGCGGTTCTTCACGAGGCTGGCGACCGTGGTAATTGCGAGGATCGCGATGATGATGACCAGCGACAGCCAGGTCGGAATGGCCGGGATGATGTGGATCGGTTGGCCGCCGTTGAGGAATGACAGATGGTTGCCGTGCATGGCTTCGATGATCAGCTTGACGCCGATGAAGCCGAGCACCACGGCGAGGCCGAGGCTCAAGTAGACGAGTTTCTTGAGCAGGCCGCCGATCAGGAAGTACAGTTCGACCAGACCGAGCAGCGCGAACGCGTTGGTGGCGAACACGATGTAGGGCACGTCGGTGAGGCCGTAGATCGCGGGAATTGAATCCAGCGCGAACAGGAGGTCGGTCATGCCGATCGCCAGCATCACCATCATCATCGGCGTCAGGTGGCGCTTGCCGTCGATGAGGGTGGTGACGTTGGCGCCATCGTATTCGTGTGTGGTCGGC
The DNA here is from genome assembly GCA_035688305.1 of Rhodanobacteraceae bacterium. Lineage (GTDB taxonomy): Bacteria > Pseudomonadota > Gammaproteobacteria > Xanthomonadales > Rhodanobacteraceae > 66-474. The sequence continues at coordinate 10,062 of DASSNC010000049.1, read as the reverse complement.
AGGATTTTCTGCACCAGCCGCACCATGAAGTTCGGCTTGTAGGTTTCGTCCTTGGCGTGTTTTTCGAACGCCAGCTTCAGGGCCGTCGCGATCAGGAACAGGCCGAAGATGTAGAACACCCAGCTGAAGTGCGCGATCGCCGCGGCGCCGATCAGGATGAAGATCGTGCGCAGGACCAGCGCCACCACGATACCGATCAGCAACACCTTCTGCTGGAAGGCACGCGGTACCGCAAAGCTCGACATGATGATCACGAATACGAACAGGTTGTCGATCGACAGGCTGTATTCGGTGATGTAGCCGGCGAAGAATTCGATGCCGCGGTCCCAGCCCGCGATCAGCGTCAAGCCGATGCCGAAAAGGATGGAAAGCGACACGAAGAATGCCGTCCACGCCCCGGCTTCCCGGGTGGTGGGCTCGTGCGCCTTGCGGATGTGGGTGAAGTAGCTCAGCGCCAGCAGCGCGACCACGCCGGCAATCGTTGCCAACCAAATCCAGATGGGTACCTGCATGGGGCCTCGCGGGCTTGTCGGGTGGGGCGTCAACCGGCACTAGGGTAGCGGTGCGAACCCGCGATCAGTGGCTCCGTCAACATGTCCCGATCGGTCATCCCCCAGCCTTCACCAGCGCCGCGGCTTCCTCGGCCAGCTGCTGTACGCAGGTTTCCATGTCCGCGTGGCGGGTACGGAAACTCAGGACGCAGACGCGGCCAAGGAACCGCTTGCCCACCTGCGCGCCGGTCAGCATCACGTCGCCGCGTGCGGTGACGCGTTCCATCAGGGCGCGGGTGGCGGCGTTCTGCGATTCCAGCGTATCCAGGCCGGGGCCTTCGAGATGAAACGCGAACAGCGATAGCTGTGGCGGCGCGTCCATCACGACGCCAGGGATGCGTGCGACTTCGGCGGCGGCCCACACGGCCAGCGCGCGCTTCTCGGCCAGCGCGGCGCGGTAGCGCGCAGCGCCGTAGAACTTCAGCGTCAGCCACACGCGCAAGCCGGGGAAGCCGCGCGACAGGTCGGGGCCGTACTGCGCCGGATCATAAAACTCGACCTGGTTGTCAGGCAGGTAACCCGCGGTCGAGGAATGCAGCGCGCGCAGCGCCTCGCCGTCGCGCACCAGCAAGGCGCCGGTGCCATAAGGCAGGAACAAACCTTTGTGCGGATCGAGGGTGATCGAATCGGCGCGCGGCAAACCATGCAGCAATGGCCGCAATTGGGGAACCATGTGGAAGCAGCCGCCGTAGGCGCCATCCACGTGGTGCCACAGGCCATCGCGCGCAGCGATGTCGGCCACCGCGTCAATCGGATCGACCGCACCGGTATTGGTGGTGCCGGCGGTGGAAAACACCATGAAGGGCTTCAGGCCCGCGGCGTGGTCGCTGGCGATCGCGGCTTCGAGTGCATCCACGCGCATGCGGTAAGCGCCGTCCACGTCGATCTCGCGGACACGATCGTGGGCGATGCCGGCGAGCTTGGCGGCCTTGGTGATCGAGTGGTGGGATTGCGAGGACACATACAACGTGCCGCGGCGAATGTCGGTGCCGAGCAACTTCTCGCGCGCACAGGCGATTGCATTGAACATCGCCATCGAGCCGCCGGTGGTGAACAGTCCGCGCGCCGTGGCCGGGAATTGCATCCATTCACGCAACCAGTCGAGCGCATTGGCTTCCAGTTGCACCAACGCCGGCGCCCCTTCCCAGACACCGGTGTAGCGGTTGGTCGTGTTGCTGATGAAGTCCGCCAGCGCGGCGGTGTAGACGCCGCCGCCGGGAATGTAGGCGAGGTAGCCGGAACCCGCCGTGCCGAACGAGCGCGGGATCCATTCGCTGAACAACGGATCCAGCAATTTATCCAGTGGCGTACCGTCTTCGGGTGGTGCCTCGCGCATGCCCCGGCACAGTTCCTCGATGCCCGCGTAATCGCCACGGCTCGGCATGTCGGGCAGGGCGGCAAGGTGGGCGGTCACGCGGCGCAACACGTTTTCGCCCATCGCCTGCATCTGCGCGGAAGTGAGCTCGAGGTTGGCGGAATCGGCGTGATCGGTCATGGCGTCGGGGCCTGGGCGCGGCTGCATGGGATAGGCGCAGGTTAATGCGTCGCGCCGCAGAATGCCGCAAACCGGTGCGAGGCGAGGCGTTGCGCAGTGACCGATACCAGTCGTTTCCACAGTGATTGCGTCGTTGTCGGCGCCAGCTTCGCCGGGCTCGCCTGCGCGCACGCGCTGGCGCGCACGGGGTTGCGCGTGATCGTGGTGGAGAAAAAGTCCGATCCCGGCGAAAAGCTGCATACCACCGGCATCATCGTCAAGGATGCGGTCGACCAGATCGCCTTGCTGGATGATTTGCCAGCTTCGCTGGTGCGGCGTATCGCCGGCGTGCGTCTGTATGCGCCGAACCTCAAGCATGTCGATCTGGATGCGCCGGGCTACTACTTCCTTGCGACCGACACGCCGAACGTGATGCGCTGGCTGGCTGCCAAGGCGGCAACCGCAGGCGCCGACATCCACTACGGCCGCGTATTCCGTGAGGCGCGGCGTGAGCGCAGCGGATTCGATCTGGGCGACCTCGGCGAAACGCGTTACCTCGTGGGCGCAGATGGACCGCGTTCGCGCGTGGCACGTGCGCTCGGGTTGGGTTGCAACGCCGCGCACCTGTTCGGGGTCGAGTACGAATTTGCTGGAGCCGAAATCGACGAGCCGGGCAGGCTGCATTGCTTCATCGACCGCCGACTTGCCCGTGGATACATCGGCTGGGTGCTGGCCGGTGTAGGCGTGGCGCAGGTGGGTCTCGCACGGCGTGTGCGCGGCGAGGCACCTCCGCCGCAGGAGGCCATGTCCGGGTTCCTGGACAAAATCGCACCGGTCTTCGATTTCCGTTCGCAACAACCCAGCGCTGTGCGCGCCGGGATGATCCCGTGTGGCGGCGTGGTCAATCCGGTGGCGACGCAGCGCGCGCTGCTGGTGGGCGATGCCGCGGGGATGGTCTCGCCGGTGACCGCGGGCGGCATCCACACGGCCTTGAAGCATGGCCTCGCAGCAGGCCACGCGATCGCCGATTACCTTGCTGGCCGGCGTGAAGACCCGAGTGGCTGGTTTGTCGATTGCTACCCGCGCTTTCGCGCCAAGCGCGTGCTGCGCTTTTTGTTCGACCACTTCCAGAGCGACGCGGCGTTCAACCTGTTGCTGGCGACGCGGCCACTGCGTGCGGCCGCGGGACTGGTGTATTTCCACCACAAGGGCGTGTTCGATCCGGTGCGCCAAGGCGCGCCAGCCGGGTCCGCGAACGACAGCGCTGCGGCGTGAGTCGCGCCAACGCTACGCCGTGTGTGCCGGGCAAACGTTGCCGATGGTGGAGATGCCGAGCGCCCAGGTCTGCACTTCGATGTGGGTGATCAGGCGGCCGTCGTAGGCATTCACGAGTTGCCAGTTGCCCGGGCCCAGCCGTTCCAGACCGATGCGGCATTCCTTGAAATGCCGGAAGATGCCGTTGGCCAGATAGCGGATGACCAGCGAGCCGTGGTCGCCCTGCGGTGGAATGTCGCCTTTCAGGAAAATGGCCTTCACGCCCTGGCCCTGGCCAAGTACCACACCGTCGCGACTCTCGAGTCCCGCGAGCAGATACACCTGCGCCTTGGCCTGCACCGGGTCGCTGTCGGCGCTGGCGCGGGTTTCAAGATAGATGCCGCGCACATTGCCGGCGTGATTCACCATCAACTTGATGTCGCTGATGCTGCTGTCGCGATCGTTGCTGATCGAGGCCAACTGCAGAGCTGTAACCCCGGCCGGCAGCGCAGCGGCCGACGCGGACGCGATGGAAATGATGGACAGAATGAACGTGATGGCGAGCGACAGGCAGAAACGTTTCATGGCGTGCGGCAGCCTCGTGCAGCGTGTTGGGGTCGGTAGTCTTGCGTAGCGAAAAGCCGCCACGTGTTCGCATGGCGGTATGGTCGTGCAGTGCATGAATCGCGCCGGACGCGGCGCAGTTTCGCGTGCCAGCAAATGGTATCCGTGAAGCGCATCGCAGAATCGCGCTCCGGGGCGGAACCGGAGACGGGATCCGTGGTGGATGCTGGCTTGACCTGCCCCGGATTGCTCAGGTGCCGGCGGCCTGCGCCGCGATCTGCCGCAGCGCACGCTCGAATACTTCCGGTGGTTGGCCGCCGGGAATCAATTGCGAGCCATTGATGATGGTCGCGGGCACCGAGTGGATGCCCGCCTGTTGATAGTGGCGTTCCTGCGCGCGCACCGCGTCTGCATACTCCTCGCTGTCCAGCACGCGGCGGGCGGCGTCGGTGTCCAGTCCGACAGCAGCGACTAGGCGCACCAGCACCTCGTGGTCGGCAACGTTTTCGTTGTCGGCGAAATAAGCGCGGAACAAGGCCTTCTTCAGGGCGAGTGCGCGCTCACGGTCCTGCAATTCGGCCCAATGCAGCAGCCGGTGCGCAGTGAAGGTGTTCCAGACGCGCATGCCGGGGCCGTGGTTGATCACGACGCCAAGCGACGCTGCGCGTTCGCGGATCGCCGCGCGGTTGGCTTCCAGCTGCGCATCGGCGATGGCGTATTTGTGCTTGAGGTGCTCGCCGGCGTCTTCGCCCTCGAATGGCATGTCCGGCGAAAGTTCGAACGGTTGCAGGTGGACTTCGGCCTGCACTTCGCCATCGAGTTTCGCCAGCGCTTGCTGCAGGCCGGCAAGCCCGATCGCGCACCATGGACAGGCGACGTCGGAAACAAAATCGATGCGCAGATGGGTGGGCGACGGCATGGGGTTCGGGCTCCTGGCAGCTTCTGCTGATATGGCCCCGATCGTGACGATTTCAACGATGACAGTTGTCAGCGAACGGTTGTGAAGCGCCGGTGCGAGGCTGACCGGCGTGTATCATCCCGCGTTTGCACATGGACGGACGCTGATGCAGAACGCGATATCCATCGAAGCGGCGAGCAAGCATTTCGGCGCGCACACCGCGGTCGATCGGCTTTCACTCGAAGTTCCGGCCGGGTCGATCTACGGCTTCCTCGGCCGCAATGGCGCCGGCAAGACGACGACCCTGCGCATGATCACCGGCATCCTCGACCCGGACGGTGGCCAGATCAGCGTGCTAGGCGGCCAGGCTCCGAAAGCCGTGCGCGCGCGCACCGGCTATCTGCCTGAAGAGAATGGCCTGTACAAGGACATGCAGGTGCTCGACATGGTCACCTACTTCGGCCAGTTGCGCGGCCTCGACCGGCGCGAAGCGCGCACGCGCGGGCGCACGCGGCTCAAGGCTGCGGGCCTGGAGGCGTCGATCAACGCCAAGTGCAACACCTTGTCCAAGGGCATGGCGCAAAAGGTGCAGGTGATCGCGGCCGTGTTGCACGATCCGGAGCTGGTGGTGCTGGACGAACCGTTCTCGGGACTGGATCCGGTCAACTCGGAAATGGTGCTGGGCTTGATCCGGCAGTTCAAGCGCGAGGGCCGCACGGTGATCTTTTCCACCCACGTGGTCGAGCATGCCGAGCAGATTTGCGATGCGGTGGTCATCATCGATCACGGCCAGCGCAAGGTGAATGGCCCGCTGGCGGAGATCAAGGCGCGCGCCGAGCGCAGCGTGATCGTCGACTACGAAGGCGATGCTGGATCGCTCGCGGAGCTGCCCGGCGTATTGGCCGCGGACGACGCCGGCCAGCATGCGGAGTTGCGGCTCGCACCCGATGCCGATACCCAGGTGCTGCTGAAGACCCTCGTCGAGCGCGTGCGCATCCGGCGCTTCGATACCCGCGAGGCGACCCTGAAACAGATTTTCCTGGAGACGGTGGGGAGCGAACATGACGCTGCGTAATGTCTGGCTGGTGGCGCGGCGCGACTATGTCGCGTACGTGGGGCGGCGCCGATTCTGGATCAGCCTGTTGCTGTCGCCGGCGATCCTGCTGGCGATCATGCTGGTGCCAGGCTTGATCCAGCACTTCAGCACGGCGCAGAGCTACGCGGTGGTGGATCAGTCCGGTTGGCTGCTGCCGGCCGTGGAGCAGCGGATTGCGGCTGACGACTATTCGCGTTTGCTGAACCTGGCCGCGCGCACGCCGGACAAGGCCATGCACGGGTTGCCGCCGGTACTCGCCGCAATCGCTCCGGATGCGGCGAAGCTGGACGAGCAAGCCCGCAAGGATCTCGCGCAGGCATTGGCTGCCGGCAAACCGGTCCCGACTTCGACGAACGAGCTTGCCATCTGGAGCCAGCGCGATGCCCTCGCAAAGTGGTATGCCGCGCTCACGCCGGAGACGGCGGCGGCGGTGGACCGCAATCTTTCGATCGCCAAGTACCGGCGCGTAGAACAAGCACCGAAGTCCATGCACGACGCAATCGCCAAGGGTGATCTGTACGCGTATTTCGTGCTGCCGTCCGACCCGCTCGCGGCGGATGCCCACTTCAAATACGCATCGCACAACCTCACCGATACCGATTTACGCGACTGGTTCAGCACCAAGGTGTCGGCGGTGGTGCAGGCGCGGCGCGCAGCGCAGGCCGGGTTGAGCGCAGCCCAGGCCAAGTCGATCGGCCAGGCCGTCTCCTTCGACAACCAGCTGGTGACGGAGCAGGGCGCGAAGACCGCGACGGCCGCCGAACAGGCGGCGCAGTGGCTGCCGGTGGGCTATGTCTACCTGCTGTTCATTTCGATCATGCAGATCGCGCAGCTGTTGATGATGGCCACGATCGAGGAGAAGTCGAACCGCATCGCCGAAACGCTGCTCGCGGCGATCCAGCCTGCCGACATCATGGCCGGCAAGACGCTCGGCGTCGCCTGCGTGGGCGTGACCATGGTGGGTGGTTGGCTGACGTTGATCCTCGGCCTGCTGGCCGTGTTCGGCAGCATGTTCAACCTGGGCGGATTCGCCGGCGCGATCCTGGCCGGCATCAGCGCGTGGAACATCATGTGGTTCCTGGTGTACTTCGTGCTCGGCTTTCTGTTGTATGCAGCCGTCACCGGCGCCATTGGCGCCGCGGTGAACAACATCCGCGAGGCGCAGCCCTACATGACGCCGGTGATGCTGTTCATGATCATCCCGCTGATCATCATGGTGCCGGTCGCGCAGGATCCGACCGCGTTGTGGGCGCGCGTGTTGTCGTACGTGCCGCCGTTGACGCCATTCCTGATGATGAGCCGCTCGGGCGCACCGCCGCCGATGGTCGATTACATCGCCACGACCGCGCTGTTGCTGGTCACGGTGGTCATCGCGATGTACCTGTCCGGGCGGATTTTCCAGCGCGGTTTGCTGAATTCCGGCGCACCGCCGAAGTTCAAGGAAATGCTGGCGTGGGCGCGTGGCTCGAAGGCCGACAAGCCGGCGGCGGACGCAGCGACGGCGGACTGACGGTCGCCAGGCGCTTCCGGGGCGGGCGTTGCGCCACGCCCCGGGATCCGCGGCCAATCAGTGGCGGTAGTGCGTGTCGATGAACGATGCCGCTGCAGCGTGCAGCGCATCGTGCGACTTCGGATCCAGATACACCATGTGCCCGGACGGGAAGAACTGGAAGCTCACGTTCTGCTGCAGCTTCTCCGGAATCGGCAGGTGGTGCATTTCATACTCGGCGGAGTAGTACGTCGTGCCGAGGTCGAAGTAGCCACCCAGCAACAACACGTGCAAGCCCGGGTTCTGCTTCATGGCGTTGGCGAGGTCAGGCATCACGTTCGGCAGGGCAGGCAGCGCGAACGGTGCATCCGGCTGCTTGTGCTTGAAGTCCCATTCCATGAACACGTTGATCTGCGGCTTGTAGGTCATGTCCTTGCCGAAATCCAGCGTGTTGCGGACGTAGGCGTTGAACTGCGCGACGGTCGGCGCATCGATGGCCGAATCCATTGGATCGTAACCGGCGTCTTCGGCCATCGGATTCAGCGCGGGCCCGCTGTAGCGCGAATCGAGCCGCCCGGTCACGTCGTCGTCGGCGCCTAGCAACTCGTGGGCGAACTGGCCGCCGCTGACGCGCAGGTTCGCCTTCAGGATGTAGGCAGTCGGCAGGCCGGTGTACTGGTGCATCTGTTCGGCGACTTTCTGCTTGGTCGCCGAATCGAGCTGCGAACCCTGCAGCAGTGCCTGCGCGTAGTCGGTGGTCGCGAACTGCTCGACCTGCTTCAGGAAGGTTTCAAGATCGGCCGGCTGCTGCGGCAACTTGTGGTGATACCACGCGGTGGCCGCATAGCTGGGCAGGCCGAGCACGAACGACAGGTTGTTGGCGCCCGGATTGATCTGCGGGAAGTCGACGCTGATGTCGTAGTTGAGGATGGCCGACAGCAGGATCACGCCGTTCAGGCCCACGCTGTCGTCATTCTCGAGGATGTTCGCCAGCACCGCGGAGCGCGTGGTGCCGTAGCTTTCGCCGAACAGGAACTTGGGCGAGTTCCAGCGATTGTTGAGGGTGATGTAGCGGGTGATGAACTGCGCGAAGGAGTGCGCATCCGCATCCACGCCGTAGACGTCCTTGGCGGTGCCCGCGCCGCCTTCGTCCTTGCCGATCACGCGGCCGAAGCCGGTGCCTGGCGCGTCGATGAACACCAGGTCGCTGGCATCCAGCAGGCTGTCATTGTTGTTGACCAGCTGGTACGGCGCCGGGGGCGTCAGGGTGCCGCTGCCGACCACGACCTTCTTCGGACCGAAGGCGAGCATGTGCAGCCACACGGTCGACGAGCCCGGGCCGCCGTTGTACAGGAAGGTGATCGGGCGCGAGGACGGATTCGTCCCATCCTTGGTGTAGGCGACGTAGGACATGCTCGCGACGGGCTTGTCGTCCTTGTTCTTCAACACCAGCACGCCGGCGGTCGCGGTATAGCGGATGGTCTGGCCGCCGACGGTGACGCTGCCATGGGTGACCGCGCTCTGGTCGTGTGGCGGGGCAACGTGCGCCGCGGGCGCAGCCGCTGCGGGCTTGTCGTGCGCCGCCGCCGCGTACGCGCTTCCGGTGGCCGCAAGGGCAAGGCAGGTGCAGATGACCAGCATCGTCTGTTTCATGAAAGGGATCCCCAGGGTGGTTGGATTCGAGGCGTTGCGCCCCGTGCACAAACGCCGCTGATAGTGGATTCGGCCGCAAGCGTGTGCATGTGCCATTGGTAAGCCGTGGGGGGGCTGCGGGACGCGGGCGCGTCCCGTCACCGGTGCTAGAGTGCGGGTTTCATCGAACATGGACACGATCATGACGCAGCCGTATCCCATCGGGACGCCGGGAAAGCCCTGGGGCAAGGCCGAGAAGGCCGCCTGGCGCGCGCGCCAGCGCAAGCAGCGCAGCTATGCCGATGAGGTGCTTGCGGCAGTCGAGCGACTGCGCGGCCGCTTCGAAATCCATCGCTACGGTGAGCTCGACTATGCGCCGGATCGGTATCCGCTGTTCGCACTGACCAGCCGCAACTGGGACCGCAGCCTGCCGATCATGCTGGTGACCGGCGGCGTGCACGGTTACGAAACCAGCGGCGTGCATGGTGCGCTGCGCTTCGCCGAACATGATGCCGCGCGTCATGCGGGCCGCACCAATCTGGTGATCGTTGCCTGCGTCAGTCCCTGGGGCTACGAGCGCATCAATCGCTGGAACCCGCTGGCGCTGGACCCGAACCGCAACTTCATTGCCAACAGCCCGGCACCGGAAGCAGCGGCGCTGATGCGGTTCGTCGCGCCGTTCCGCAAGCTTGTGCGGATGCATATCGACCTGCACGAAACCACCGACACCGACGAATCCGAATTTCGTCCGGCGCTGGCCGCGCGTGACGGCATCGCGTACGAGCCGGGCACGATTCCGGACGGATTTTATCTTTGCGGCGACAGCGAGCGCCCCGAACCCGGATTCCAGCAAGCGATCATTGCCGCCGTGGCCAAGGTCACGCATATCGCGCCGGCCGATCCGGACGGCACCATCATCGGCTCGCCGGTGGTGGGGCCGGGCGTCATCAACTACGAAGTGGTGAAGTTGGGGCTGTGCGCCGGTATCACCGACGCGCGCTGGCGCACGACCACCGAGGTTTATCCCGATAGCCCGCGTGCCACCCCCGAACAGTGCAACGAAGCCCAGGCCGCAGCCGCGAGTGCGGCCATCGAATACGCGCT
>DASSNC010000027.1:0-37153 GCA_035688305.1 Rhodanobacteraceae bacterium | reverse complement strand
ACGCTGCTGGTGCAGTCGGGCAAGCCGGTCGGTGTGTTCAAGACCACTACCGATGCGCCACGCGTGCTGATTGCCAATTCCAACCTCGTGCCGCATTGGGCGACGTGGGAACACTTCAACGAGCTCGATCGCAAGGGCCTGATGATGTACGGCCAGATGACCGCCGGCTCGTGGATCTACATCGGCTCGCAGGGCATCATCCAGGGCACCTACGAAACCTTCGTCGAGATGGGTCGCCAGAGTCATGGCGGCAATCTGAAAGGCAAGTGGATCCTCACCGCTGGCCTTGGCGGCATGGGCGGCGCGCAACCGCTGGCAGCATCACTGGCCGGCGCATGTTCGCTGAACATCGAATGCCAGCAGTCGCGCATCGACTTCCGCTTGAAGACCGGTTACGTCGACGAGCAGGCCAAGGATCTTGACGATGCGCTCGCGCGCATTGATGCCTATTGCAAGTCGGGCGACGCGAAATCCATCGCGTTGCTCGGCAATGCGGCCGACATCCTGCCGGAGCTGGTGAAGCGTGGCGTGAAACCCGACGCAGTCACCGACCAGACCTCCGCGCACGATCCGGTCAACGGCTATTTGCCGCAGGGCTGGACCGTCGAGCAATGGTTTGAGCGCCGCAAGTCCGATCCGGACGGCACCCGCGACGCGGCCAAGCAATCCATGAAGGTGCACGTGGATGCGATGCTGGCCTTCCACGCGCAAGGCATCCCCACGTTCGACTACGGCAACAACATCCGCCAGATGGCCTTTGACGTCGGCTGCAAGAACGCGTTCGACTTCCCCGGTTTCGTGCCGGCCTACGTGCGTCCGTTGTTCTGCCGCGGCATCGGTCCGTTCCGCTGGGTTGCGCTGTCCGGTGATCCCGAGGACATCCTGAAGACCGACGCCAAGGTCAAGGAACTGATTCCGGAAGACAAGCATCTGCACAACTGGCTGGACATGGCCGAGAAGCGCATCCACTTCCAGGGCCTGCCGTCACGCATCTGCTGGGTCGGCCTCGGCCAGCGCGACAAGCTCGGACTCGCGTTCAACGAAATGGTGCGCAATGGCGAACTGAAAGCGCCGGTGTGCATCGGCCGCGATCATCTCGATTCCGGTTCCGTCGCCTCCCCCAACCGCGAAACCGAATCCATGCGCGATGGGTCTGATGCGGTCAGCGACTGGCCGTTGCTCAATGCACTGCTGAACACGGCCAGCGGCGCGACCTGGGTTTCATTCCACCACGGCGGCGGCGTCGGCATGGGTTACTCGCAACACGCTGGCCTCGTCATCGTCTGCGACGGCAGCAAGGAAGCCGACGCCCGCATCGCGCGCGTGCTGTGGAATGATCCGGCCACTGGCGTGATGCGCCATGCCGATGCGGGCTATCCAGAAGCCATCGCCTGCGCGAAAGAGCAGGGGCTGAAGCTGCCGATGGTGTGACTCCATGGAGCATGCTATATTTGGCTCCGAATATGGAGCCAAATATGGAAACCATCCTTGCTACTGCCAGCGTCAGCATCACCGAACTCAAGCGCAACCCCAGCGCGGTGATCGACGCTGCGGACAACGATGCTGTGGCGGTGCTGGTGCACAACAAGCCCAGCGCCTACCTGGTGCCTGCGGAAACCTACGAGCGCATGGTCGAGCGTATGGAAGACCTGGAACTGGCCGAAGTGGTGCGTGCGCGCGCCAAGGAGCGCCGGATCAAGGTCAAGCTTGATGAGCTATGACCTCGCGTTCGTCGAGTCGGCGATGAAGGAGTGGCGCAAGCTGGCGCCACCCGTCCGCGAACAGTTCAAGAAAAAACTCTCCGAACGCCTGGAACATCCGCGCGTGCCATCGGCGCGGCTGCACAATCTCCCGGATTGCTACAAGATCAAGCTGCGCACGGTCGGCTATCGCCTTGTCTACCAAGTCGATGACAAGGTCGTGGTGGTGACGGTGATCGCCGTCGGCAAGCGCGACAAGAGCGTAGTCTATCGCTCAGCGAGCGGGCGGACGCAGGGTAAATAGGCGATGGATCATCGAAGCATACAAGGCCACATGGACACCAACGATGGTGGAAAAGGTGTCAGGGACAATTTGCGATGGACATGAATCCCAGAACCCTGCTCATCTTCGCCGCCATCTTCGTGCTGGTCGTGGCGGGCTTCGGCTATTTGCTGGCCACGCTGCCAAGTTCGTCGGACTGGGGTGTGCACTGCACCCGATCGGGTAGCGAGGCGAGTTGCGAGGTGTCGCAAACCCGATTCCTCGGCGTGTTCGGCAACAGCTCATTCACGATTCCGGAGACCGCGATCAACGGCGCCAAGACGTCCTGTTCCGGAACCGGGCGGCGATCACACAGCTGCACCGTCGATCTGCTTTTGAGCTCGGGTCGATATCGCGACTATCCCGTGCTCAGTTACCCATTACGCGGGGCGGCCGATGCATCAACGCAGAAGTTGAACGCCTATTTCGCGGACCGTTCCATGCCGGAAATCCGGATCATGGACGATATTTCCAGGACGATGTGGATCGTGGTACTACCGATGCTGCTGGTGATTCTTCTCGGCGTGCCTCTTGCATGGTTAAGGGCCAGGCGCAGGACGGTCAGACCTACGGGCGTGTAAGTCAGGAAGAACAAAAAGGATAAAAAGGGGACAAAAAGGGGACGGAGGCTGAGGTTTCCCCACGTTTTTCCACGCTGCGCCAGGGACAAGCCCTCTCCCCCAACGATGCAACCGTTGGGGGAGAGGGAGCTTTCCATTACATGCGGTCGTAAATGACTGAATGTCATGCACAATACGTGGGGAATCCTCAGGGACGGAGGTAAACAAGGATTCGGTTGCGAGCGCGCGACGCACGATCGGGCCGCATGGACCGGCCAGCGTGATTGGATCCAGGAATTCGTTTCCGCATCGCGGCCGCATGATGTTCGACAGGGGAGGGCGCGGTGCGCGGACTCCCTTGGGGGAGATCTCCGCGCCCGCGCTCGCCGCTTACAGGCGGGTGGATGTCGCCGTTCCGCACTGCTCCAGGATGACGCTGCCGTCGGGTGCGTAGGTGGTCGTGTGCACCGGGCCCGTCACCGAATTGCCGTCAGCGCTCATTTGAAGGTCGCGCTCCACGTGTGTCGTGCCTTGGAATTGGCCGCTCACGAACCCGTAGAAATGCAGGCTTACCGAGTAGTGGTTCGTGCGCGGGTTGTAGGACCAGGTGCCGATGTCGATGGTCCGGGAGTAGTCGTTGGCGCCCTGGGGCGGAAATCGTGGGGTCGCGATGACGGTGCCGCGCTGGTTGAAGATGATCATGTTGACCACCGGGAAATCGGGACCGGCTGATCCGCATACCCTGACCGTGGCTTTGCTTTCGTATGCCCCGACGATGCGGCTTGCGAACCAGCCGTTGACCATCAGGGGCTCGCTCGCCGAACCTGCTGCAAGCGCACTTGCGGAAATCGAGAGGATGGCGGCGGCAATCGCAGTCTTGCTGTTCATGATGTTTCCCTCGTGTGTTGAAGAACGACCCGCATCGGGTCAGAAGTGCCAGGTTCCACCCAGCGACATGGCTTGGTCGATCGCCTCACGGTCGTAGTTGAGCACCCAGCTGAAATGCTCGCCGCCGCTCGCAAGGCTTGCCGGCATCCAGCCCGTATTGCGTGGCGCCGGAGGGCGTTTGGCGTCAGGATGTTCATGGTCATCGGTGTTCTCCCTTGGTGAGGGGAGCGGCGTCCCCTCTCGGAAGACGGCCGCCGGCAAGCGCTGTGGCGTTGCTGGCACTTTCGACTTATGGCGTCCCCAATTCATGCTAAATTCATGAACAAATCTGAATTTTTCTGAAGCGCCGTGATGAACGGGGACGGGTGCAGCCACTACGAATTTTCCGGGTACCGCTTCGACGCGATGTCGCGCGAGTTGCTGGACCCGGATGGCAATGCGATTGCCGTCGCCACCAAGGCGCTTGACGTACTGGCGTACCTGGTGGAGCACAGGGACCGGGTGGTCGACAAGGACGACCTGCTGGGTTCGGTGTGGGCGGGGCGCGTGGTCGAGGAGAACAATCTGACCCAGGCGATCTCCGCACTGCGCAAGGCGTTCGGCGTGCGACCGCAGCAGCATCGCTTCATCGTGACGATTTCGGGGCGCGGTTATCGTTTCGTGGCGCAGGTGCACGAAGTGGGTCCGGAGGCCCGTGGCACAGGTTCCGTGCAATCGGGCATCGCACTGGCGGTGCTGCCGTTCCATTCGATCTCGTCCAACCAGCGTGACGAAATGCTCGAGCTGGGCCTGGCCGAAACGCTGATCACGCAGCTGAGCCGCGTCCGGCAATTGCGCGTGCGGACCTTCGCTTCCTCGGCGCGCCTTGCGCCGGAACTTCTGTTGGATCCCGATTCCGCCGGCAGGCAGCTCGGCGCTGCCTATGTCGTCGACGGCTCCGCCCAGCGCATCGATGGACACTTGCGGGTCAACGTGCGGCTGGTGTCGGTGGCCGACAACGCGATCGTGTGGGCAGACACGCTGGATACCGGCATCGAAAACGTGTTCGCGCTGCAGGACCGGATTTCCGGCGCGGTAGTCTCGGCGCTGTCACTGCCGCCGGCCGTGACGTCCTCGCGCTCCGCTGCGGGTGGCGGGGTTGGCGATCCGGATGCCTATCGCGCGTGGCTGCGCGGCTTCCATCTGTTGCAGCGTCCCGATGGCGAGAATCTCCGAAAGGCCTTGTCCGCGTTCTAGCAAGCGGTTGACCTGGACGCTTCGTGCACGCGTGCCTATGCCGGGATGGCGCTTGTCTGGCGAGGCCTGGTGCACCTCGATCACGACCCGCGCGAGATGTTCACCCTCGCCAAGGCGGCGGTGGCCAAGGCCTTGAAGATCGACCCCGACTCCCCGGAAGCGCTGGTTGCCGAGGGCCGCAACCTCGATTTGCATGATTGGGATTGGGCGCGCGCGGAAGCATCACTGCAGCGCGCGATCGATTTGAGTCCGAGCCTCATGGAAGCGCGCTACGCGTACGCGCATCTGCTGGTCAACCTGGGGCGATTCGACGAAGGGCTGGATCAGGCCCGCCAGGCACGCGAGCTTGATCCACTCTCGCCGATGGTCAACGCGGTGTACGCGGGCCTGCTGACCGCCGCCGGGGAGGTCGAGGCGGCGCAGCGACAGATCCGGCGAGCACTCGAACTCAAGCCTGATTTCTGGCTCGCCTTGCAGGTCCGTGGCGGATTGGCGCTGGACCGTGGCGATGTGGACGGCGCGATCGCCGACTTCGAACTGGCCGTGGAGGGTTCGGGCGGCGCGAGCCAGATCGTGGCCCTGCTGGCGATGGCCTGCGCAGCAGCGGGGGACCGGGTGCGCGCGCAGTCGATACTGCATGAGTTGGCGGAACGACGTGCCGCGGGCTATGTACTTGCCACCAGCATCGCCGCGGTGCATGCCGGGCTTGGTGATACAGACGCGGCGCTGGATGAGTTGGAGCGCGCCTATCAGGAACGCGACATCCGCCTGGCGTTCCTGAAGGTGGATGCGCGCTGGAACACGTTGCGTCACCATGCGCGGTTCCGGGCCCTCGCGAAGCGGTTGGACCTCGAGGGCGATCGCGGCCACAGCCGTCTTTGAAACGGCGGCGCCGAAATGGCGGCAGCTATTACTACCGACGGAGCGAACCCCGATGCCAATCACGGCCGAACAGCCCATCCGCCAGTTGCTCAATGCCCAGGTCGCCGCGTGGAATGCGGGTGATGCAGACGGGTGGTGCCGCGACTTCGTGCCCGATGCCGCATTCGTGAACATACTCGGGATGCGCTTCGAGGGCCGGGATGCGAACGCGGTCCGCCATGGCGAGTTGTTCGCCACCATCTTCAAGGGCAGCAGGTTGGAAGCGCGCGACGTGACGATCCGCACCATCGGTGACGCCGCGGCGTTCGCGGACCTGGTCCTCGACTTGACGGGATTCCGTGCGCTGCCGCCCGGCATTCGACCCAGTGCGGGCGACGGCGTGCTGAGCACGCGCATGCATTATGCGTTCGAATTCACCGATGGGCGCTGGCGCATCGTGTTTTCCCAGAACACCGCGGTCATGCCGTTGCCGATCCGGGACTGAAGTCGACCCGCGACCCGGCGCCGCAGCTCGCGACGGCGCAGCGCCCGCTGTGCAGGGTGGGTGGGATGTGGCCGGGATCGCCCACCGCGGTCACCTTGAACTTGCCGTCGGCTTCGACGCGAGTGGGCGTTGCCAACCTGGCATCCCCAGCCACGTCTTTCGGCGTTGGGCGAGCGGTAATGGCGCGTCAGCCATAATGGGCGCTCATCATTTGGTTGACGAGCTTTTCCAAGCATGATTCCCCCGGCCAGCCTGCAGGCGCTGATTGACGACGGCGTGATCGACGAGGTCCTGCGCTCGCTGAAGAGCGGCAAGGAAGCGTCGGTGTATGTCGTGCGCGCGGGCAGCGCGGTGCGTTGCGCCAAGGTCTACAAGAACATGGCCCAGCGCAGCTTCCAGCAGCGCGCCCAGTATCAGGAAGGCCGCAACGTGCGTGGCAGCCGTCGCGCGCGCGCGATGGGCAAGGCCAGCAAGTTCGGGCGCAAGGAAGCCGAGGCGGCCTGGAAGAATGCCGAGGTGGATGCGCTGTATCAACTTGTGGACGCTGGCGTGCGGGTGCCGCAGCCGTACGGCTATTTTGGTGGCGTGCTGGTGATGGAGCTGGTCGTCGATGCGGATGGCGTTCCGGCGCCGCGGTTGGGCGAGGTGGAGCTGTCGGCGCAGACGGCGCGGGAATACCATCGCTTCCTGGTCGGGCAGGTCGCGCGCATGTTGTGCGAGGGGCTGATCCACGGCGACCTGTCCGAATACAACGTGCTGGTGGCGGCCGATGGCCCGGTCATCATCGATTTGCCGCAGGTGGTCAGCGCCGCAGGCAACAACGCCGCGTGCACCATGTTGCGGCGGGACGTTGGCAACATCACGATCAGTCTGTCGCGCTTCGCGCCGGAATTGCTCGATACCCATTACGCCGAGGAAATGTGGGCGCTGTTCGAGCAAGGCGAGTTGCGGCCGGACAGGGAACTGACCGGTCACTTCGTGTTCGACGAGGGCGAAGTGGATGTCGACAGCGTGATGCAATCCATCATCGATGCGCGCGAAGAGGCCATCATTCGCCAGCAGGGACGTGAGCTGGCGCAGGAGGAGGGTTGATGGGTACACCCTGCCTGTTCACGCGGTGGGCAACGCTACATTCGTTGTTGGCAGTTTCTCGACGACGCCCTGTCCATCCAGGTTGCATTGCCGCGCGCCGGCCATACTTCATGATGGTTGGTAGTCGAGTACTGCCGTTGTCGGCATGAGGATTGTTCGCGATGGCGATGATTCCGTTTTCCATTCTTGATCTGTGTCCCATTCGGGAAGGCGGTTCGGCGAGCGAGTCGATCGCGAACACGGTCGACATCGCGCAGCACGCGGATCGGTGGGGTTTCACGCGTTACTGGATGGCCGAGCATCACGGCATGGCGGGTATCGCCAGTGCCGCGACAGCTGTTCTGATTGGACACGTGGCGGGCGCGACCTCGCGTATCCGCGTGGGCGCGGGCGGCGTGATGCTGCCCAACCATTCGCCGTTGGTGATTGCCGAGCAGTTCGGCACGCTGGAAGCCATGTATCCCGGCCGCATCGATTTGGGCCTTGGACGCGCGCCGGGTTCGGATCAGGTGACGGCGCGCGCGTTGCGTCGAAATCTGGATTCGGATCCGGACGAGTTTCCACGCGACGTGATGGAACTGGCGGCGTACTTCGAAGGCAAAGGGCCGGTGCGCGCGGTGCCGGGCGAAGGCCACGAGGTGCCGATCTGGATTCTGGGTTCCAGTCTGTTTGGCGCGCAGCTTGCGGCGATGCTCGGGCGGCCTTATGCGTTCGCCTCGCATTTTGCGCCGGCGCAGATGATGGACGCGATAGCGGTGTATCGCTCGCACTTCCGGCCATCGCGTTATCTGGACAAGCCTTGGGTGATGTTGGGCTTCAACGTGGCGGCGGCCGACACGGATGCCGAGGCGCGCTATCTGGCGTCGTCCTGGCAGCAGTCGTTCGTCAACCTGCGCTCGGGCCGGCCGGGTCGGTTGCCGCCACCGGTGGAGGGCTATGTCGACTCGCTGCCGGAGCAAGGTCGCAGGGTGCTCGATCAGGTGCTGTCTTGTTCGGCGATCGGTTCACCCGCCACGGTGGCCGACGGTATTCGTGCGTTCATCGAAAAGACCGGTCCCGACGAAGTGATCGTGACCAGCAACATGTATGACCACGCGGCACGCCGACACTCGCTCGAAATCGTGGCCGAGTTGATCAACGCTGGTTGAACCGGCGTCCAACGCGGGTGGGACCTGGAAGCAAGCCTGCGCTGCCTCCGGCGACGCTCTCACCAACGGTGAAAGGCTGGATGTCCTTGCTTGACGGCCATGAACTTGCCGCTGCAGAGGGCGCACACCTTGTCGCCGGCGTGGAGCTCGCCCTCGACCGTGACGACGTCTTCGGTCGATTCGAGCACGCGTGCGACCAGTCGCAGCGGTCCGTTGGTCGGGGTAGGGCGACGCAGCTTGATCACGTATTCCATGGTCACCGTGCAGGGCGGGGCGTCGGCCCCGCGTTGCTGCATCAGGTGCCAGGCTGCCGTCCAGTTGCAGTGGCAATCGAGCAGGGTGCCAATGATGCCGCCGTTGAGAACGCCAGAAAACGCTTCCTGGTACGGCTGCGGGTTGAATTCGGCGACCACCTCGCCGCCCTGCGGAAAGCTCTTGATCTGCAGGCCGTGCGTGTTGGCCGGGCCGCAGCCGAAACACATGCCGTTCGGCGCGTAGGTATCTTGCAGGCTCTTGTCCATGACCCGGCATGATCGGCCAACGGCGCTGGCATGGCAAGTTGCCGACGGCGCGCGGCGGCGGGCTCGTCTGCGCGATTCCGATCCGCACTCTCGATCGGACTCAAGCCGGAGGGTGCGGCGGCATCTGATCTTCCGTGGCGCCGCGTTTGGAAAAACTCCGTTCGTGCGGTTGCCGATACGCCGCATTCCCGCGGATCTATTTTGCGAACAGTTTCGACCGGTCCGCGAAGGCCTTGAACTCCAGCGCGTTGCCGGACGGATCGAGCAGGAACATGGTGGCCTGTTCACCGGGCTGGCCCTTGAAGCGCACATGCGGCTCGATCACGAACTTCGTGCCGGCCGCGCGCAGTTTGTCGGCCAGAGTGTGCCATGCGTCCATGGCCAGGATCACGCCGAAGTGCCGCACCGGAACCTTGTCGCCATCCACGTCGTGGGCCGCAGCCGCGCGCAGTTCTTCCGGCGCGAGATGCGCGACGATCTGGTGGCCGAAGAAATCAAAATCCACCCAGGCATCGCTGGACCGGCCTTCCGGGCAGCCCAACAGTTCGCCATAGAACGCGCGCGCGTCGGCGGGCGAGGCGACGGGGAAGGCGAGATGGAAGGGTGGCATTGCCTGCACGGGACTGATCATGCCTGCCTCTTGGATGGGCGTGTGTGGATGGGGGCTACTTCTTGAGCAGGCTGCCCAAGGCTTCGAACGGCTTGCTGGTCGCCGGGCTCGACGAGGTGTCGGATGCGAGCGTGCCGCGGGCGTTGTCGATGTAGCGCGCGTGTTCGTTGTCGTGGCAGTACACGCACAGCAGCTCCCAGTTGCTGCCATCGGGAGGATTGTCGTCGTGGTCGTGGTTGCGGTGGTGTACGGTCAGCTCGCGCAGGTTGGCGCGGGTAAATTCACGTCCGCAGCGCCCGCACACCCATGGATACATTTTCAGCGCGCGTTCGCGGTAACCCGCCTCGCGTTGCGCGGCATCACGTCGCGCCTGCGCGACGACGCGATCGAGCTTGTCCGGATCCGGTTTGCGCTGGGTCATGGATCGAAGTGTACGTCGGGGCGTGATGTTGCGGGGCATGTTCCTGTGCGGGCATGGCCACCTGACGTGCCGAAAACGTCATCCATCGCGGGTGCGCGGCGCCCGTCCATGCCAGCGAATGGTTCGGGCTATTCCTTGCCCGCCTGCCTATTCATCGCCTGCAGCGTGGCCGGGTCCGGCCGCGCCACCAGCGCGCCGGTGCGCATCAGGTCGACCGTGTAATGACCACCGTCGACCAGCGGCAGATAGGCGCCGCTGCCGTAGACCGTATCGACCTCGGGCAGCCAACGCGGGTATTTGTGCTTCAGGTCGAGCAGGTCGAAGGACCCGCTGTTGCCCAGTTCAATGACGCTGCGCGGCGCGCTGATTTCCTGCCGGGTATCGTCGTAACGGCCGGACAACCGATCGAGCCGATACAGCGGTGGGACCCCGACCAGCAGCGCGGGCAGCTTCCACTTCACCACGATCGCCTCGACGCGCCAGTCATCACCGTCGAGCGCGACCTGGCGGTGGCGACCGTCCGGCCAGGTGAGCGTGAGTTGCCAGCGTTGTGGCGCGCTGCGCTGCGCATCGATCGTGAGGACCTGCGTTTCTCCGCCGAGCAGCCGGTAGCCGCGCAGGGCCGCGCCGGTACCGGCCAGCAACAGTGTCAACGCCAGGCACAGCAGCAACAACAGGCCACGCCATCCGGCGCCGAGGTGGTTGCGGTTGCGCACGTGTCGCCGCAATGCGAATGCCTGCACCAGCGCGGCCAGCAGGAATATCGCCGCCAACACCAACAGCACGATCATGGGCAATTGCAGCAGTGTGCTCCAGTCTTTCATGCGGGTCCCGTGTGGGCATGCGGCTTGTTGCCATTATGGTCGATGTGTGGTGGCCGGAGGCAACAGGCCGGATCGTGATGTGTGGTCAGTCGTTGGCGTGACGCTCCAGCCACGCGCGCACCGTCGCGGCAGGGAGTGGAAAATATCCGTTGCTGATCGCCGGTCCGGTTGCCGAGGGATCGGGCAGCAGATGCACGTGCCATCCTGCAACGCGCCCGACCTGCAGGCATTCGTCGATGTCGTGCAGGTCATCCTTGTGGATGGATTCGAAACCTTGCAACAGCGCACGCTTGGCGTGCGCCTTGGCGGCAGTCTTGTTGGGCGCGCCGAAAAATCCCCAGGCATGGCGTTCGCCGAACTCGCCCGCGCGGTAACCGCCGATGTTGATGAAATACAGCTGCAAGCCGTTGTCGGCGGATTCGCGCGCAAGGCGTATGCGAAAGCCCTCGACGCTGTCGAGGAAGCACCATGCATCCACGTGCAGGCCGCGCGCATTGCCAAACCAGCTGGCGAGAAGTTGCTCATGCACGGCTTCCAGTGATTCGCCGACCGCGAAGGCCACGTCGTGGAGTTCGGTATTTGCGCGTGGGGCGGTGCCGCCGAGTACGCACGCGATCAGTCGGGGCATGGTCGCTCCGTTTGCATGTCTATGCCGCTTGGGCCACGGCGGCGTTGGCAGGCTCCAGTCGCACCCAGCGCAGCAACAAGATCAACAGCAAGCATGAAATGATGCCGAGGCTGGCTTCGGCGATGAGGCTGCAGGCGAGTCCGTGAGCTCGGTCAGCGCGGCAATATCGACGTCGGGCACATGCCGCGCTGCCAACAATTGCGGCAAGGTAAACAGGGTCAGGCCGGTGAGCATGCCGAACGGCAGCATGGTCATGCCCATCAGCCAGATGGGCGCGCGCACGTGGTGTCATGGGTTTGCTGGTTCCCTGGCACGCACCGGCGGCGTGGATTCGCAAGTGTGGCGCGCGCTTGCCCGTTGATCCACGCGGACGCACACTCGCGACTTCGCCATGTCGCCTGCGGCAAGTCACGCGGCGTTGGGGATCGCGGCTGTCGCGGAATTCTTCAGGGTCGCCATGTCGATCACGAAACGGTACTTCACGTCGCTCTTCAGCATGCGCTCGTAAGCTTCGTTGATCTGGTGCATCGCGATCATCTCGATGTCGCAGACGATGTCGTGCGCGGCGCAGAAATCCAGCATCTCCTGGGTTTCGCGGATGCCGCCGATCAGCGATCCGGCGAGTTGGCGGCGCTTGAAGATCAAATTGAAAACCTGCGGCGACGGATGCGGCGTCGGCGGTGCGCCGACCAGACACAGCGTGCCGTTGTACTTCAGCAGGGTGAGATAAGCGTCGAGGTCGTGCGGTGCGGCGACCGTATCGAGAATGAAATCGAAGCTGTTGGCGTGCTTCGCGACTTGCGCGGCATCCTTCGAGATCACCACTTCGTCGGCGCCGAGGCGCTTGCCGTCGGCAACCTTGCCTGGGGACGTGGTAAACAGCACCACGCGCGCGCCCATCGCGTGTGCGAGTTTGACGCCCATGTGGCCGAGGCCGCCCAAACCCACGATGCCGACCTTCTGGCCCGGACCGACGTTCCAATGACGCAATGGTGAGTACGTGGTGATGCCGGCGCACAACAGCGGCGCGACCGCCGCGAGCTTGTCCTTGTGCGGGATGCGCAGCACGAATCCCTCGTCCACCACGATGTCCGTCGAGTAGCCGCCAAAGGTGTGGCCGCCTTCGACCGCCGGCCCGTTGTAGGTGCCGACGAGGCCGTTGTCGCAATAGTTTTCTTCGCCCGCCTTGCACGGACCGCAGTGGCCACAGCTGCCGACCATGCAGCCCACGCCGACCGTGTCGCCAACCTTGAATTTTCGCACCGCGTTGCCAACCGCGGTGACGGTACCGACGATTTCGTGGCCGGGAACACACGGGTATTGCGTGCCGCCCCATTCGTTGCGCGCGGTGTGCAAGTCGGAGTGGCACACGCCGCAATACAGGATGTCGATGGCGACGTCGCGCGCACCGGGCGCGCGGCGCTCGATGGCGTGCGGGCCGAGCGGGCGATCGGCGGACGGTGCGGCGTAGGCGGGGGTGGGCATGGTCGTGTACCTGGGGGCGAAGTGTGTCGAGTTTGACAGAGAATCCTGTCGGGCCTTCCGGCCCGCCTACCGAAGCAAAACGCATCCTCGGAGATGAATTGCAGGAGCGGCGGAAGGCGCGATGAATGAGTGGGTTACGCGGCGTGGGTCGGGCCTTCCGGCCCTCCTACGAAAAGCAACGGACGGACGCCGTGGATCCTGTCGGGCCTTCCGGCCCTCCTGCGAAAAGCAACGGACGGACGCCGTGGATCCTGTCGGGCCCGCTGGCCCTCCTACGAAATGCGCCGCCAGAACGTGGCTTCCGACAAGGTGTGCTGGAATTTGTGGCGGGTTTCGCGGATCACGAACGGGACTTCGGTCGGTGTGCCGACCCGCTCGAAATGCGCGTCCAGGTGTGCGTGCAGGCCATCCAGCGTGCGCACTTCCTTGCCGTCGCGCATGAAGCCACCCAGCCAGTCCTCGCGCGGCGTGTGTTCGGCAAGCCAGGTATAGGGCGACGCGACCATCAGCATGCCGCCGACGTTCAGGCGTTCGTGGATGGTGTCGAGGAACTGCGCCGGGTTGTACAGGCGATCGATCAGGTTGGCGGCGAAGATGAAGTCGTAGCCGGTGAGGACCGGCTTCAGGTTGCAGGCGTCGCCCTGATAGAACTCGACCTTGTGCGCGACGTCGGCAAGCCCGAGCTCGGCAAGGCCCACCGACTTGCGCGATGTCAGTTCGCCCTCGTCGGCCAGCAGGTAGCGCAACGGTTCGCCGCGGGCCAGTTGCACGCCCTGGCCAATGAATCGTGCGGAGAAATCAACGCCGGTGACCTTGTCGAAATGGCGCGCGAGTTCGAACGTGGCGCGGCCGGACGCGCATCCGAGATCGATCGCCGTGCGCCGGGGCGTGTCGCCGAGATTGGCGATGGCCAGTTCGACCAGCGCGCGCGGGAAGTTGGGCACGCCGTAATACTCGGCGCCGTAATGGAACTCGGCGTATTCGGAAAGCAGCGAGTCGGTTTCGTAGTGCGAGGTCGGCAACGGCTTGGCCTTGGCGGAGACGATGTAGCGGAAACCCGCGTGCTGGAAGAAATGACGGCGGAATGCGTAGCGCGAGCCGGGATCGGCTTCGTTGCCGGTGGCGATCCACGAACCGCCCTTCATCAGGTTGTGGCGGGTGTCGAAGGTGGGTGTCGAAAAATCATCGTAGATCGGGTGGACTTCAAAACCCTCGAACGGGTAGATCGGCGTCTCGCACCATTGCCATGCGTTGCCGGTGACGTCGAAGAACTCACCCTGCGCGAACATGTCGACCGGACATGACGAAGCAAAATGCACGAGGTTGATGTTGGCGTCGGGCTCGGCGCCCTCCGGCACGTCGCGGCGGCTGACATCGAGGATGCGCTGCCATTCGTCTTCGGTTGGCATCCGCACCGGACGCCCGCTGACGCGCGCCTTCCAGTTGCAAAACGCCTTGGCCTCGTGGAAGTTCACCTCGACCGGCCAGTTCCACGGCATCGGCACTTCTTCGGCCAACAGGCGCAGGCGCCAGCCATCCTTGCCACGCACCCAGAAGGTCGGGTGGGTGTTGTGGCTGAAGTCGAGCCAGCCCCGGCCTTCGGCTTCCCAGAATTCCGGATTGGCATAGCCGCCGGCTTCGACGAATTCGAGGAACTCGGCGTTGCTGGTCAACTGGCGCGCGGCCTCGAACGCCGCGACGTCGGCCTCGTGGCTGCCGTATTCGTTGTCCCAGCCGTAGCGGTCGCCACTGCGTGGGCGGCCGAGGGTGACGTGCCCGGCCGGCACGCTGACTAACGTGTTGGCAGGAGCATCACCGGCCTCACGGCATGGCTGCCAGTCCGGATGCGGTTTGACCAGTCGCAGCAACTGCTGGCGGATCAGTACCGACGACGTTTCCAGATGGATCCGCTCGTGTTCGACACCCATGATGATGCCCCACCACGGGTTGTCCCATTCGATCGGGCCGGTCAACGGCGCGTGGTCGATCAGGTCGGTCACCATCGCACGCACCTTGGCGCGATATGCGCGTACGCGCTCAATGGTTGGCCACTCCTGGTGGTCATCATTGAGGTCGTCCCAACTCATTTCATCGACACCCACTGCGAAGACCGATTCCAGTTCCGGGTCGATGCGCTGGTCGAGCAGGCGTGTCAGCAACAGCTTGTTGACGAAGAAGGTCGCGGTGTGGCCTAAATAGAAGATCAGCGGGTGCCGCAGCGAGATCGGCGCGCGGTACCAGGCTTCGTCGCAGGCCAGCGTTTCGAAAAGCGACTCGTAACGATCGAACGTGGCGGTGAAGTAGGCACGCAGGCGGCGGCGAATGTCGGCGGGATCGGTACCGCCGAGATCAAACGCAGCCGGGAACGGCGGCGGCGCGTCGCGCGTGGGGCTGACGGCGATGGGTTGGCGTGGCCGGGAACTCAAGTTTCGGGTCTCATCGCTCCGTGGTCTGCAAGGATAGCCCAATGGGTCGGGCCAACCTGATGATGCATGTCATAAGCGCTTGTTAACGCTAGGCCGCGTCGGCGCGTTTCGGCAACACCCAGCCGGGCCGCGCGAAGTGGCAGGTGTAGCCATCGGGAATGCGTTCCAGGTAATCCTGGTGTTCGGGTTCGGCTTCCCAGAAATCGCCGGCCGGGGTGACTTCGGTGACAACCTTGCCTGGCCACAACCCCGATGCGTCGACATCGGCGATGGTGTCCTCGGCAATGCGCTTCTGCTCGTCGCTGGTGTAGAAGATCGCCGAGCGGTAACTGCTGCCGAGGTCGTTGCCTTGCCGATCGTGCGTGCTTGGGTCGTGGATCTGGAAAAAGAATTCCAGCAGCTTGCGATAGCTCGTCACCGCCGGATCGAACACGATTTCGATGGATTCGGCATGGCTGCCGTGGTTGCGGTAGGTGGCATGGGGCACGTCACCGCCCGAGTAACCGACGCGCGTCGAGACGACGCCCGGTTGCTTGCGGATCAGGTCCTGCATGCCCCAGAAACAGCCGCCGGCGAGCAGGGCGCGTTCGGTAGTCATCGTATGCTTCCTCGGATGTCGGGGGAACGATGCTCAGGCATCGTCAAACAATTTACGGTACTCCGCGTACCCCTGCTTTTCCAGTTCGGCCAGCGGCACGAAACGCAAGGATGCGGAGTTGATGCAATAACGCAGGCCGCCCGCTTCGCGCGGGCCATCTTCGAACACGTGACCGAGGTGGCTGTCGCCATGTGCTGACCGCACCTCGGTGCGGACCATGCCGTGGCTCTCGTCGTGCTTTTCGACCACGTTGGACGATTCCACCGGTTTGGTGAAGCTCGGCCAGCCACAGTGGCTGTGGAATTTGTCCAGCGAGGTGAACAAGGGTTCGCCCGAGACGATGTCCACGTACAAGCCGGCCGCGTCGTGATCGTTGAATTCGTTGTCGAAGGGGCGCTCGGTGGCACCTTCCTGGGTCACCAGGTATTGCTGTGGCGTAAGCCGGGCGATGGCTTCGGGATTCTTGCGATATTCGGTCATGGGATTCGGCTCGCGGGCAACTGGTTAAATATGGGGGTGCTTGTGGCGCCGTCAAGGTCGCGCGGCGTCATCCGGAAGCTTGTGTGCGATCATGCGCGCCGGGTCAGCTGAGGATTGCACATGGCCGCCATCGAAAGCCGTCTTGGCATGTTGGGTCTTTCGCTGCCGCCGCCGGTCCGGTTACCGCCCGGTGTGCAGTTGCCGTTCCGCTTCGTGCACATTGTCGGCACGCGTGCACTGGTCTCCGGGCACAGCGCGCAGGCGGCGGACGGTTCGGTCGCGGGGCCGTTCGGCAAGGTCGGACGTGAACTGACCGTCGAGCAGGGATACGCAGCCGCGCGGCTCACGGCGCTGTCGATGCTCGGCAGCCTCAAGCGCGAATTGGGTGACCTCGATCGCGTGGTGCGCTGGGTGCGGGTGTTCGGCATGGTCAATTCCGCACCGGGGTTCACGCAACAGCCGGCGGTCATCAACGGTTTCTCCGACTTGATCCTGGAACTCTGGGGTGCCGATGCGGGTGCGCATGCGCGCAGCGCGGTCGGCATGGCCGAACTGCCGTTCGGCGTCCCGGTGGAGATCGAGGCGGAAGTCGAACTGCGTTGACGCAGCTTCAACGAATGCGCAGGCGGTGCGCCGCCAGCCGCTCGTAATACGGGCGGCATGCATCGGCGAGGTCCTGCTGGAAATCCGTGAGCTCGCCGGTGCGCGGGCGATACGTGCCGAAATTGGTCGAACGTTCCACTGCGCCGTACCAGTGCGGCGCCCACACGCCGTCACTGGCGCGCTTCCCGGTCGGCCATTGCAGCATGCGTTCGCTGAAGGGAATGCCGAGTGCGCTGCATAAAGCCGTCAAGGCTCCGCGCGGGTTCTTCAATACATCCGCGGCGTCGATCACCGGTGGCGCGTGGCCGAGTTGGTCGCAGACGTAGTCGAACAATCGCGCCTGCTGCTCGAAGCCAAGTTCCCAGACCTCGGCATCGGGGCGCTGGATGGTGAACGAGGCCGCGACGCGTTCCGGTTCGCGGATCAGGAAGCAATTGCTGACCTGGTCCAGCCAGTCCAGCGGCATCTCCGGCAGCATGTGCTGGGTCATGTGCTTCTGGTACCAGATGGCCTTGCCACCGGGGATCGGGCCGAGCAGCATCGCGGTGACTTTTGCGCCGTCGGTTTCGTGCGCGGCGATCACGTTGTCGCGGCCGGGATGCTCCAAGCCGGTCTCGACGAGGTAATGCGCGTAGAACGGCTCGTCGATGACCGCGGTGTCCTCGCGGTTCTCCCACGCGCGCATCATCGCGGTGGAAATGTTGCGCGGCCCGGACCACATCGCGATGCGCATCGGCTTGGGCATGGTCATACCTGCACGCCCGCGCGCGCTTCGCGCTCGACCAACTGCTGGTACAGCGTCTGCAGGTGCTTGCACAGCGGCCCGCGCTGGCCATCGCCGATCACGCGGCCGTCGATTTCGTGCGCCGGAGTCAGGCCCGCGAAGGTGCCGGTGACGAAGGCCTCGTCCGCACCGTACACGTCGGTGAGGCTGAAATCCTTCTCGAACACGGGGATGCCGTGGTCCTTGCACAAG
Source organism: Rhodanobacteraceae bacterium (assembly GCA_035688305.1). Taxonomy (GTDB): domain Bacteria; phylum Pseudomonadota; class Gammaproteobacteria; order Xanthomonadales; family Rhodanobacteraceae; genus 66-474. The sequence continues at coordinate 19,269 of DASSNC010000027.1, read as the reverse complement.
CGCACCACGTTGGCGCGGGTGATGCCGCCGAGGCAGTACTTGCCGGTGGACGTCCACACCTCGCCCTTGCGCACGATGAAGAAGTGGGTGGAGTTGCAGGTGGCGACAAAGCCGAGCGGATCCAGCATCAGGGCTTCGTCGTACCCGGCCTTCTGGGCCTGGATGCAGGCGAGGATGCAGTTGAGCTTGGAATGGCTGTTGAGCTTCGGGTCCTGCACATCGGGCGCGCCGCGGCGCACGTGCACGGTGAACAGGCGGATGCCTTGTTCCACGGTCTCGGGCAGTGGCTCCTTGTATTCGGGCACGATCACGATGGTCGGCGGACCGATCACGAAGCGCGGGTCCTGGTGCGGCGTGGCCTTGAGTCCGCGGGTCACCATCAGGCGGATGTGCACGTGCTCGCGCATGCCGTTGGCGCGCAGCGTGTCGATGATGCGTTGGGTCAATGCCTCGCGCGTCAAACCGATGTCGAGGTCGAGCGCCTTGGCGCCCTCGTAAAGGCGATCCAGATGCAGGTCGAGGAAGGGCAACCCGCCTTCTGCGACGCGCAGGCCTTCCCACACGCCATCACCCAGCACGTAGCCGGCATCGAACACCGACACCTTCGCTTCATCGCGCGCGACCAGTTCGCCATTGAGGTTGATCTTGATCGCCGCGTTGCGCGGATCGGGCGTGTAGTCGTGGGTGCCTTTGGACATGGTCAGTCGATCCAGATTTCCTTGAACACGCGGCTGAAGTTTCGTCCCAACACCTTGTCGGCAACACGCGCAGGATAGCCGCGCTTCAGCAGCGCGTCGGCCACGCGCTCGAGCTTGCGCGGGGTGTTGAGGTCGGGAATCCACGGCAGGCGGTTTTCGCCCGGCGCGCCGACGCCGGTGCGAAGGCGCTCGTCGGCCTCGTCGCGCATCGCCTGCAGCGCGGCATCGCCCACGCTGAAGATGTCGATGTCGGTGCCAATGCCGACGTGGTCTTCGCCGCAGACTTCCAGTGCGTGCAACAGGTGCTGCATGAAATCCGCCAGCAGCGGTTGGCGAACGTCCGGTGTCAGGAACGGCAACATGTAGATGCCCATCACGCCGCCACGTTCGGCCAGCGCACGCATCTCCTGGTCGCGCTTGTTGCGCGGGTGCATGAACACCTCGCGGCAGCCGGTGTGGGTGAACACGGGTGGCTTGGTGGACAGCGCAATGCCGTCGATGGTCGTCTGCGTGTTGGCGTGACTCAGGTCCAGCGCGATGCCGAGTTCACCCATGCGTGCGATCGCGGCGCGGCCGAGATCGGTCACGCCTGCGGTCTCGCCATCCAGGCAACCGCAGCCGAAGGGTGTTGCATGGTTGTAGCCGAGTTGCATCACCAGCACGCCGAGCTTGCGGAACAGGTCGATGCGTTCGAGCTTGCCTTCCAGCATCGTGGCGGCTTCGAACGAAAAAATGACCGCGGTCTTGTTTTCGGCCTTGGCACGCGCGAGATCTGCGTGACGCACGACCTTGATGAAATCCCCGGGATGGCGATCGATCAGGTCCTGCGCCGATGCGATTTCCGCCACGGCGAATTCGAAATCGCCATCGGCCCCGCCCAGCGTGGCCTTGAACGCGGTGATGCCGGAATCACGCAGCTCGGCGAGACGCTCAGGCATGTCGAACGGCTCGCCGCAGAGCGGCATCGCATTGGCGTCGAGGACGAATGCATCGCGATACAACAGCGCGGCCGGTGGACTGATCGACGCGGGGTTGCCCGCTGTGATCGGCGTGGCGGATGTTGCGGCCGCTTCATTCTTCGCTGCAGTCGCGGGCGGCGGTGCGGTGGCCTCCGGCGCACTGCCGGCGGCTTGCGGAAACGGCGTCAGGGATTCGCTCTCATTCATGGAATCGGTTGCCCGGATTGTGTTGACAAGCTGGAAGATGCAACTTATCACGAAGGGCGCTGCGGCCGGTTGGGCAAGGGTACGGGCGATCGACGGACGCAAGCGGTGGAGCTTCCCGATGCGCACCGCATGGCAGCGGGCAGCGGATGGCCATCAGCGGTATCATCGACGTTCGACCGGAGTGCAAGAACGTGCGCAGTCCCGCGACGAGTGCCGGCGGCCTTGACGCCGAGGCCGTCCGGATCGAACTGCATCGCATCCTCGCCAACGATGCGTTTTCCAACGCGCCGATTCTCAGCCGTTTTCTGCGCTATGTCGTGGAATGCCGCATCGATGGGCAGCAGCCTCCGCCCAAGGAGTATGCGATCGGGGTGGAGGTGCTGCAGCGTGGCGCCGACTTCGACCCGACGGTGGACACGATCGTGCGCGTACACGCACGTCGCCTGCGCGCGCGCCTGGACAAGTACTACCGGAGCGAAGGCCGGGCCGATCCCCTCCGCATTGCGCTTCCGAAAGGACATTATCAGGCCGAGTTCCACGTGCAGGAACCCGCGCGGGAGGCTCACGCCAAACCCGGGCCCCCGAGCAGGCTGGCCACGCCCGGGCCTGCGCCGTTGCGGCGAAAATTCCGCAGCAACACGATCCCCGCGCCGCGCACGTCGCTGGTCGGCCGGGCAGGCGAAGTCGCCGAGTTGCAGGAACTGCTCACCGGCGACGATGGTGCTCGACTGGCCACCCTGACCGGTGCGGCCGGCAGCGGCAAGACACGTCTTGCAGTGGAAGTGGGACTGCGGTTGCAGGAGCAGCTTGCCAGCGAGGTCATCTTCGTCAGCCTCGCGAGTGTCACCAGCGCCCACACGCTGCAAATGGCATTGCTGCGCGCGTTGGGGCTGCGCGTGGTCGATCAGACGCCGCCGGTCGAGGTCATCTGCAGGCACTTGCATGGCATTGAGCGGGCGCCGCCGCTGATCCTGGACAACTTCGAACAGCTCGTGGAGGCGGCGCCCCTGATCGGGTCGCTGCTGGATGCCTGTGCCTCGCTCAAGGTGCTGGTGACCAGCCGCGTCTCACTCCGCCTTTACGGCGAGTGCGAATATCCGGTGCTGCCGCTGGCGTTGCCGGAATGCGATTCGATGACACCGGAAGCGCTGGCAGCCGTACCGGCCGTGCAACTGTTCGTGCAGCGCGCGGCCGCGGCCCACCCCGGTTTTTCCCTGACCGCCGCCAACGCCGAGGCGGTCGCGCGGATCTGCCGGCGTTTCGATGGATTGCCGCTGGGAATCGAACTTTCCGCGGTGCAGTGCCGAACCTTGACGCCCGCGCAGTTGCTGGAACGCTTTCCGGAACGCCTCGACCTGCCGGCAGCGAATGTCGCGGACGTACCCGACCGGCAACGCTCGCTGCGCCATGCCATCGAATGGAGCCACCAGTTGCTGGGCGAACCCGAGCAAAAGTTGTACCGGCGTCTGGCGGCGTTTTCCGGGGGCTTCACGCTGGAAGCGGCCGAAGCCGTGGCCAATGTGCGCGGCGACCTCGGTATCGACGTCGCCGAGGGGGTAGCCCGGTTGCTGGACAACAGCCTGCTGCAGGCGGAGTCCGAGGCTGGGGAAGCGCGCTACACGATGCTGGAAACCATCCGTGAATACGGTCTGGAGCGGTTGGCTGCGAGCGGCGAGAGCGACGAATTCCGCAAGGCCCACGCCGCGTATTTTCTGGTACTGGCCGAGGAGGGCGTCGCACATCTTGACGTCAAGGCGCGCAAGCAGTGGTTGGCGCGGTGTGATCTGGATCGGGACAACTTCCGGGCCGCACTGGACGGTCTGATCGAGCGGGGCGAGGGGCAATGGGCGTTGCGCCTGGCGCGCGCCCTGTACCGGTACTGGGAGGCGCGGGAATACCTGACCGAGTCCTGCGCGGCGTTGTTGTCGGTGCTGGAACGCTTCGATCCTGCCACCGATCCCGCGCTCTGGGCCCAGATCGCATGTTGCGCCGGGGCGATGGAAGGCCGCATGGGCCAACAGGATGGGGCCCATGCGCGCCTCGAGCGTGGACTGGAGGTGGCGCGGCAGAGTGGTGACCGGAGCATGGTGATCATGGGCCTCACCAGCCTTGCGGTGTCGTACGGGACGTATGGGGCGCTTGAACAAAATGAGCAAGCCGTGGCCCTGTTCGAGGAGTGCCTGGGACTTTGTGAAGCGTCGGGATCGGAAAGTGAAACCGCTTCCGCGTTGAGCAATCTCGCCGTCGCCAGGCTGGCTTTGGGCGAACACGAAGCGGCGCGTGACCTGCTGGAACGCGCGCTCGAATTGTTCCAGAAGCAGAAGGACTTGACGCCGGCCGCATGGTGCCTCAATCAACTGGGGGATGCCGCGATGGTCGCAGGCCGCTGCGATGAAGCGAAGACGTGGTACCAGCGCAGCGCAAAACGTTTCCTGCAACTGGGCAATCCCCTCGGCATCGCCCGCTGCTGGACCGATCTGGGGCAACTGGCGCTGCTGGAAGGCCAATACGGCGAGGCGGCCTCACTGTTCGCCGATGCGTTGCGGATCTACAGCAGACAGGACTTCCAACGCGGCGTGGTCAATCTGATCGAGGGCTGTGCGGGGCTGGCGGTGGCGAAGGAACGCTATCCGCAGGCGTTGGTAATGGCCGGGGCCGCCGAGGCCGTGCGTTCGACCCGAAAGATGGTTGCCTCACCGTATCGTCGTGCCAGGTTCGAGGAGGCGCTCAAGCCCGTGCGGGGAACGCTGGAACCCGCGGAAATCGACGCTTGCCACCGACGCGGCGCGGCCATGGACGTGCAGCAAGCCATCGAGTACGTGCAGCAATTCCTCGCTGACACAGAACAAGAAGATTCAGCCGAACCGGGCGAACGCTGACCGCATCAGGTGGCGTCGGCCGGCTTCATCATCCGCCGTACCTCGGCGATCCGGCTCACCGGTATGCCCAGTTTCCTTGCCTGCCGGCGGATCGAACGCTTGTCGGCGGCTGCGTAAATGCAATACGCCTTGTCCTCGACGACATAGCTCTCCACCCACTCGATTCTCTGGCCGAGTTCTTCGAACACGTCCAGCAAGTCGAGTGTGGCCTTGCGCGCCTGCTCCTTGGTCAGGTCGCCGACAGCGGGCACTTCGTGTTCGATCACGTACAAGGGCATTGAGCACCACCTGCGGATTCGCCGCAGAGCGCAGCGGGACGGTCGGAAATTTCTCAGGCGGGACTGATCGCCGGGGCGCTGCAAGGCGGCTTCGACGATCCCTTCGGGCTCATCAATTGCCGCACCTCGGAAATCCGGTTCGCCGGCACCCCCAGTTTGTTGGCATGTTCACGGATCAGGCTTTCGTCGGAGGCGAAGTAGATGCAATAGATCTTGTCCTCGACGACATAGCTTTGTACCCACTGGATTCCCTCGCCGAGTTCCTCGATCACCTCAAGCGAGGCGAGGACGGCTTGGCGTGACTGCTCGTCGGTCATGTCACCGACACCGGGTATGTCGCGTTCGATCACGAACAAGGGCATGGCGCACCTCCTTGGAATGGCGCTGACGGGTGTGGTCTCCTTGTGGTTTCGACTATACCCCGCACGTGCGGTGAGGGCTGCCGCTGGTGTGGGGTTCACGGTGAAGTCACCCCCTGTCACTGCCGCCGGCCTTGTGCCTGCGCCAGTCTGGAGCCGTGGAAGGATCCACTTCCAACTACAGGGATGTTTCCCCCAATCCAAGGTGACCATCATGAATACCAGGATTTTCAATCGAGCCCTTTGCCTCGGGATCGCAGCCGCACTGGCACTGCCGGTTGCAGGCAACGCGTTCGCGCAACAGACCCTCGGCGTCGTCGAAGTCGGTGCCCATGAAGGCAATGCCATCGCGATGCTCTCCGAGGCCACCGGAATTTCCGAGCGCCAGATCCAGATGGTGCTGGGTGATCGCACCTCCTACGCGGGGTATGTCGCCAGCTACGACTTTGTTGACCAGCGCCTGCGGCGGTCGATCGGGCCGGAGATGTACCGGCATCTCAAACAGCAAGGCGAACTCACCGCGCTGGATGTGCAGAACCTCACCGCAATGGTGAACGCACGCCGCAGCAACGGCACGCTGGCCAGCAGGTGAAGGAATCCGCCGGGGCGCCGGTGTTGCCCGGCCCCCGGCGGTGAATCCGGGAAGCGTTTCCTCAAAGCACGTGCCGGTGCTCCACACCGCCAACTGCGCGCTCTTTTGTTCGATAGCGGTATCGATGGGGGCTTCTGCGCGTTGCGCCGGATTTCGAACCGAACAGATCAACTCGGGAGAGGAGAAATTGATCATGAACCTTCGAAGCACGAAGACTTTGTGCGCCGCAGTGGCGTTCGCGCTGGCGTTGCCGGCATCCGCGGTTCTGGCCGCGCCGCAACAGATGTCCGACCGCGATCAGGTGTGGCAATTCACGCACCAGTCGCTGACCGGCGTGGTACAGGCGGTGCGCGCGGCGACCGCCAAATACCAGGATGTTGGCGCGGCCATGCATGACGGCTATGGCCTCGATATAGGTGGTTGCGTCAGCAACCAGGACGAGGGCGCCATGGGCGTGCACTACGTCAATCCCGCATACCTGTTTGATGGCGCCGTGGATGTGGCGCATCCGGAGGTGCTGGTGTACGAACCAATGCGGTCCGGTGGCTTGCACCTCGTTGCCGTGGAATACCTGACGTTTGCGGAACCGGCGCCGGGACTGGGCTGGGATCCCAATCACCCGGCGGATCAGTACGGCATCAAGGAGCCGCCCAAGCTGATGGGGCAATTGTTCGACTACGTCGGTGAACCGAATCGCTTCCGGCTGCCGGCGATCTACAACCTTCACGTGTGGGCGTGGAAGTACAACCCGAAGGGCGTGTTCTCGATGTGGAATCCGCGCGTGTCCTGCGCCGACTACACGGAGTCGTGAGCCGGGGACACAGGGATCGTGTGCGCTCCGGAGCGTTTGCAGGGAACGCCGGGCGGCCGGCGTTCCCTGCAGACTCGCATCAATAAGTGAGCGTGATCACTGCCCGGGGTGATACGTGCATACGGTATGGCCTTGCAGTTGCTCCGGCCAGAAGTACACGGTGCGCAGGTCGCCCGACGCCCAGCGCTCGGCCTGGTCCCTGAAGTGCGGCGAATCCGGATGGCCGCTCTGGCCGCCGACGTGGATCGCACGGGCGCTGACCTTCGGCCCGAACTCGACCACGGCGACGAAGCTGTTGCCGCTGCGTCCGTAGTACTTGTTGGTGTTGGGCCAGCGGTGCGCGTTGGATGCCGCCAGCGAACCCCAGCGTGAAGCCGTGAACGGCACGGGCATGCTCGGCTTGCTGTCGTCAAAGTGCGGATGGATGGCGTCGTCGAGACGCTGGTAGCGGTTGACCGCGCCCCACGGCACGCCCCAGTAGCCGAAATCCTGCGTCAGGCGTTCAACCGTCGCGGCCAGCGCGTCGAGGCGTTCCTTCGGCGACGCCTTGTCGGCGATGTAGTTGATCTCGCGCAGGTCGGTGGTGTGGGCGTCGAGCCCAATCGCGATGGCCTTGGGTTCGACTTCGTTCCACAGCTTGTCGCCCCAGGTCACCGCGAGCGTGGTCGGAATCGACGCCGTGCCCCAGTGGTAGTCCCAACGCCGCAGCACGCCGATCGGACCGGCGAGTTTCTGCTTCATCGGAGCGTCGGTGGGCAGGCCGTCGTAATCCTTGACGAGGATCGGGATCAGTCGTGCGAATGCCGGCAGGTACGAGTCGTACGCGTCGGTGATCAATTTCGCGCTGGTGAAATCGCGCGCACCGGTGAGCATTTCGAGCGCGTGCTCACCGCGTGCGTTCTCGCCGAACGAATCCATGTACTGCGGAAAGTCCGCGCGCTTGGGGCTGAATTTGCCGGCGGCGGAGTAGGGCCAGTTGTTGGAATTGAACACCCAGCCATTGGGTGGATCGATGACGTTGGGCATGTCCTTGATGGGCGTCGTGCCCTGCCATGCGGTGGCGGGATTGGAACCGTCGACCGGTTTCAGGTAATCGAATGCGTTGTCGCGTTTGGGGATGAACTGCGGCGCGAGGAATGCGATCTGGCCCTTGTCGTCGGCGAAGATCGTGTTGTTGGACGAGTTGGCTTGCAGCTCGGCGACCTTCTGGTAACTGGCCAGGTCACTGGCCTTGGTACGCAGCCAGCTTTGCTCCAGGGCGGGGATCGGGCGGTTCATCAGCGCCTCGGCGATCCACTTGCCGTGTTCGCTGCGCACGATCGGGCCGGCTTTGGTGAAGTACGCGGTGAACGTACGCGTGCCCATCGAGCCGTCGGGTTTGCGGTAGTCGATCGTGATCGCGCGGGTGGTGACCGGTAGTTCCTTGTCGCCGAACTTGTAGAAATATTTCCCGTCCTTGCGGGTCACCGTCTCGGCGAATTCATCGACGGCGTCGACGCCGGTCGAGGTGTGCATCCAGCCGATGTGCTGGTTGAAGCCTTGGTAGATGAAGAACTGACCCCAGGTCGAGGCGCCGTAGGCGTCGAGTCCGGCGTCGCTCGACATCTGCGACTCGCTGCGGAAGTTGTAGGTGACGTGCGGATTGATCAGCAGCAGGGCGTGGCCATCCACGGTGAGTTTGGGCGCGATGGCGATGCCGTTGGAGCCGATCGGATCGACCCAGGTGGGCGGGATGGTTTGCGCGAGCGCCAACGTGGTCGCCGGATCGGCGCCGTAGAACTTCGCGAGCTCGGCGAGATCGACGTTCTCGATGTCGCCGCCGATGCTGCCTTCGGTGAAGGACAGTGCCATCCACGGCTCGTAGTGCTTGATCACCGGTTGCACATCCGGATGCGTCGCGAGGTACCAGTTCAGGCCATCGGCCCAAGCGTTCATCAGTTGCTTCAGCCACGCCGGGCTCTTGGCGTAGTCCTGCTTCAGCACCACGGGGTCGATGAAGAGCTGGTAGCGCAGGTTGTCCCAGATGGCGGATTCGCCGTCGGCGCGCGCGCTCCAGCCGAGTGCCGTCAACAGGTTGGCCTGCACGCGGCTGAAGTCGTCCTCGCATTGCGCGTAGATCATTCCGAACACCGCGTCGGCATCGGTCTTGCCGTGGATGTGCGGGATGCCCCAGTCGTCGCGGGTGATGGTGACGGCTTGTGCTTCGCGTCGCAGTCGCGCGTGTTCGGACGTGGCGGGTGCGGCCACGGCTTGTGCCGCTGACGGAATGGCGGCGGGGCGTGCGTACGCGATCGCGGCCGGGGCCAATACGAGCAACGCCGCGACGACCAGGTGATTGAGCGTCTTCGACGTCTGCGTGGCGTTTCCAAACATGTGGCTTCCCCTTGGCGCGTGGCGGACCCGGCAACCTTGGCGCGTGCCGCCGGCTGCCGGAATGGCAACAACTACCTGATCAAGGACGAGTGGGCGAACCGATTCCCGCATTGCGCACCCGGGGATGCCTTATGCACGCGCGGCTACCGCTGGCCGGCGGCGTCGATGCGCAACCGGCCACCAGCAAGGCTGTCAGGACTGACGGTGCGAGTCGTCCCGTGGCTCGAAGCCGCCGTCCGCTCACGGACTCGCGGCGGGCTCGGCGTCAGTGTGGCGAATCCACGTCTGGGTGCGGTGGAAGATGAACAGGTATCCGCGCACGTCGAGCTTCTGGCCGTTGTCGGACAGTGACAGTTGGACGCGATAGGTCTTGCCCTTGGCCGGATCGAGGATCTGCCCGCCGTCCCACACATCGCCGTCCTTCTTCACGCCCCACATGATGGTCATGCCGACGACGGGTTTGTTGTGCAGGTCGCCTTCGCATTTGTCGCAGACCGGGTGCGTGGTGCCCTGGTCGGAAAAGTACACCTGCTTGACCACGCCTTGCAGGGTGCCATCCGGAAGCTGGGTTATTTCGATGAGGGACTTGGGCTTGCCGGTGTCGTCGTCAACCTGGGTCCAGGTTCCGACCGGCGTCAAGTCGGCGGCGTAAGCCTGTGCGGCCATCATGAGGCCGAGGGCGAGCAGGGCGGAAACGATCAGCGTACGCATGGTTCGATCTCCGGGGGTTGTGCGTCTAGCCTGCGCGGCGGCGCGGCCAGCGTCAAGCGCGGTGGCTGAACGACAGGCGAATGATGCGCGTCAGGAGCTGGGACAGGTGCTCTGGCATAATTTCCGGCTGTCTTTGCAAACACCGGCCTTGCCCATGCCCGCTGTAACCGAAAGCCACGTGCGCGATTGCCTCGCCGCGATTGTTGATCCGCACACCGGCGCGTCGCTGCACGATTCCGGCGAAATTTCTGGCGTAGGTGTGGATGGCGACAAGGTCGCTGTCGAGATCGTGCTGGGTTATCCGGCCGCCGCCGGGTGGCGGCGCGATTTTGCCGCGCAGATCAAACAGGCGCTGGAAGCCGATCCGGCGATCGCGCAGGCCGCGGTGTCGGTGACTTCGCGCGTCGCGACCCACAAGGTGCAGGGCAACCTGATGCCGCTGCCGGGCGTCAAGAACATCATCGCGGTGGCGTCGGGCAAGGGTGGCGTCGGCAAGTCCACGGTCGCCGTGAATCTCGCGCTGGCGCTGGCTGCCGAGGGCGCGAATGCGGGGGTGCTGGATGCCGACATTTACGGGCCAAGCCAGCCGCGCATGCTGGGTATCGAGGGCCGCCCGGAATCGCCGGATGGCAAGAGCATCATCCCGATGACCAACCATGGCTTGCAGGTGATGTCGATCGGATTCCTCGTTGGCGAAGAGACGCCGATGGTGTGGCGCGGGCCGATGGTGACGCAAGCTCTGACCCAGTTGCTCACTTCGACGCGCTGGCAGGATCTCGACTATTTGATCGTCGACATGCCGCCCGGTACCGGCGACATCCAGCTGACCTTGACGCAACGCGTGCCGGTATCGGGCGCGGTGATCGTGACCACGCCGCAGGACATCGCGCTGCTGGATGCGAAGAAGGGCCTGAAGGCATTCGAGAAGGTCAGCGTGCCGGTGCTCGGCATCATCGAGAACATGGCCACGCACATTTGTTCGAACTGCGGCCACGAGGAACATGTGTTCGGCGAAGGCGGCGGCGCGCGCATGGCCGCGCAGTACAACGTGCCGCTGCTGGGCTCGCTGCCTTTGGATATCCGCATCCGCGAACAGGCTGATGGCGGCAACCCCACGGTGTCGGCCGATCCTGATTCGGAACTGTCGCTGCGCTACCGCGAAATCGCGCGACACACCGCCGGGCGCTTGTCGCTGCAGGCCGAGCGCGACATGACGGGTGTGCCGAACATCCGCGTGGTCGATGATTGAGCCGAAGCCGCTGTTACGCTTCCCCGTTCCCCGTTCCCCGTTCCCCGTTCCCGCGAGCGCAGCGAGCACCCATGAGTATCAAGAGTGACAACTGGATCCGGCGCATGGCCGGTGAACAAGGCATGATCGAGCCCTTCGAGTCCGGTCAGGTCAAGCACAACGACAGCGGGCGCATCGTGTCCTACGGCACCTCGAGCTACGGCTACGACGTGCGCTGCGCAAACGAATTCAAGATCTTCACCAACATCAACTCGACCATCGTCGATCCCAAGGATTTCGACTCGCGCAACTTCGTCGATTTCAAGGGCGACTGCTGCATCATTCCGCCCAACTCGTTCGCGCTGGCGCGCACGGTCGAATACTTCCGGATCCCGCGCAACGTGTTGGTGGTGTGCCTCGGCAAGAGCACCTACGCGCGCTGCGGCATCATCGTCAACGTCACGCCGCTGGAGCCGGAATGGGAAGGCCACGTGACATTGGAGTTCTCCAACACCACGCCGCTGCCGGCCAAGATCTACGCCAATGAAGGCGTGGCGCAGATGCTGTTTTTCGAATCCGACGACGTCTGCTCGACCAGTTACAAGGACCGCGCGGGCAAGTACCAGGGGCAGCGTGGGGTCACCCTGCCGAAGACCTGACGCCGCAAACGCACCCATCGGGGCTTCCGGCCCTCCTGCGATGGATCGCGGCTGCATGCACGAGCGCTGGCAGGCGCGATGCATGCGGCGGCAACGCGTTCAGTCTTGCTGTGGCAAACTTGCCAACCTGTAGCCGCGCTGCCGGCACCCATGATCTGCAACGGAGACCTGTTCCATGAACCTGCGTTCGATTTCCATCCGCCTCGGTGGCGCGGCGATGCTTGCAACGATGTTGGTGTTGGCGGGGTGCAACGCCAAGGTTCGGCGTGGCGGCGAGACCTCCGTCGTGGTGCCGGCCAACTACGACATGATCATCAGCGCCTACAAGGACAACCAGTTCATGCTGGATGGCGCGGTGCTGAGCGCAACCGACCTGGAGGCGCATTTCCGCTACCTGAAGGATGTGAAGCAGCTGCCCAAGGCGGTGCTGCTTCAGGATGGCGAAAAGTCCAAGGTCAACAACGCCGACCTCGAGGAATTCGCAGGTCTGCAGCTGACCTTCGGGTTTACCGGATACGTCATGCACAAGGGCAAGCTGACCCTGATGAGCGCGGTCGAGGCCAAGAAGAAGTAGGAGGCCCGGAAGGGCCGATCGGATGGTCCGTCGCGTCACACAGGAAACCCGAAAGGTCCGGACCGTGATGTGGGCAGGCGGCGGGCCTTGCCGTGGTCCTACTGTTCCCGGCCACCACTGATGCTCGCGTCAACCCGCGTTGTCAGTGCGCAATGCACGATGATCTTGAGCGCATGGCGTGTTTGTTCGAGTGGCATACCCGGAGCATCGTGGCGTTGCGCTTGCTCCGGCAGCCAAGGCACGTGCACGAAACCGGCCCGCACCCCGCGCCGCTTGCGGATTGCGTGCAGCAGTGCGTAGAACACCTGGTTGCAGACGTAGGTGCCCGCTGTTTGCGAGACGTGCGCAGGGATGCGTTCCTGCCGCAACGACGACAGCGCTGCCTTGATCGGCAGGGTCGTGAAATATGCCGCCGGGCCATTACGCACCACCGCTGCGTCGATGGGTTGCGCGCCGGCGTTGTCGGGGATGCGTGCGTCGATCACGTTGATGGCCACGCGCTCCAGCGAAATGCCGTCGCGGCCACCAGCCAGCCCGACCGCGATCGCGACCTGCGGGCGCGCGCGGCGCAGTGCAGCCCGCAAGGCCGGTACCGACGTGCCGAATTCTGTTGGCAGTTCCACGGCCGTGACGCGATGACCTTCGATGATGGTGCCGTCCAAGGCGCGCACGGCTTCCCACGACGGATTGACGGCCTCACCCGCGAACGGCGCGAAGCCGGTCAGCAGGACGGTGGGTTTGCGTTGGCGCGTGGTGGCGATCAAAACCGGAAGATCAGCAGGTACATCAGGATCAAGTTTACGACCAGCAGCGCCGCGCCGGTTTTCCATTGCGCGCGGATCACGTCGCCCTGATTGGGCAATTCCAGCAGTGCCACCGGCACGATGTTGAAGTTCGCGGCCATCGGCGTGAACAGGGTGCCGCAGTAGCCCGTGACCATGCCGAGCGCGCCGAGGATCGCCGGATTCGCACCGTGCAGGTGGATCAGCAGCGGGATCCCGATGCCCGCCATCAACACCGGGAACGCTGCGAAGGCGTTGCCCATGATCACCGTGAACAGGACCATGCCGAGGCCGAATGCGATCACGCAGGCGAGCGCGCTTTGCACTGGAATGACCATGCGCACCAGGTCGGCGACCACGGTGCCGACGCCGGTTGCGGCAAACACGCCGCCGAGCGCCGCCAGCGTCAGCGGCAGCAGAGCGGCCCAACCCAAGGTGTCGAGCAGGCGCCGACCTTCCGCCAGCCCGGCCGCTGGCTTCGCACGCGTCACCCGCAGTGCCGCGATCAGCGCGGCCACGCAGGCCAACGCGAGACCCGTAAGCGTCATCCGGTAACTGGCGAACAAGTGCCAGCCTTGGATCACGACGTAGCCGCCAAATACCGCGACCAGCAGCGTCACCAGCGGGATCAGTAGTGCCGGTCCGAACAGGCGGTGGCGCAGGCGCAGTGCGTCGGCTTCGCGTTCGGCTTCGCTGCGCTCGACGATGTTGCCGCGCAGCATTTTCGGCGAGAGCAGTGCCAACGCGATGACGCCGACGCCGGCCAGTTGCGCCGGCAACGCGTGATGGGCCTTGGCAGCGGCGAGGATCGGGGTGCCGGTGACCGTGAGCACCGCCAGCACGGCCCAGAATGCCGCGTGCGCCCAACGGCGGTCGCGCAGGTTCAGCCACGCCGCGCCGGCGAGGAACAGTGCGATCACCCAGTAGGCGTGCTCAATGCGCAGCATCGTTTTCCCCGTCCCCCTCAGCGCGCTGCGAATCACCCGTGGCGCTGCTGATGGCCTGGCGCGGCGTCTCCAGCCGGCGTGCGAACAGCACGGTGCGGATGGCGTGAATCACGAATGCCGCGATGGCGGTGGGCAGTGCCCACAGCGCGATGTGCAACGGCTCCAGTTCGATGCCGTGCTGTGAATAGAAGCCCTGGATCAGCAACACCGCGCCCAATGCGATGAACACGTCCTCGCCGAAGAACAACCCGACGTTGTCGGTGGCGGCGCTGAATGCGCGCACGTCGTTGCGCTCGTTGGTATCCAATGGTGTGCCACGCTTTTCGGCGGCCGCCTCGGCCATCGGCACCAGCAACGGGCGCACCGTTTGCGCCTGGCCGGCGACGCTGGTAAGACCCAACATCGACAGGATCTGGCGCAGGCCGAGGTAGGCGATCAGCAGGCGCGGCAGGGTCATGCTGCGCAGCGATCCGATCCAGTTGCGCGCGTGCTCGCGCAAGCCTGCGCGCTCCAGCACGCCGATGGCAGGCAAGGTCAGCACGAACAGCAGCAGCGCGCGTTCGGAAACGAAGCTGGTGCCGATCAGGGCCAGGATGTCGCCGATGGACTTGCCCGCCGCGAGTCCGCTGACGAGGCCTGCCAGCACCACCACCGGCACCGGATTGAAACGCAACGCGAAGCCGACGATGACGACCACGACGCCGAGCAGCGGCAGATAGTGCAGCAGCTCGCTCATCCGGGGTGAGCCGCCGCCGCGACTTGCACGTCCGCCTGTTCCAGCGCTTCACGTAGCGTGCGCGCGAACAGCGCGGCATCGGCGCGGTCGCCGTGCACGCACAGGGTGTCGACTTCGATGTGGATCAGCGTGCCGTTGTCGGCAGTCGCTTCGCCACGCGTCGCGATCGACACGGCTTGCGCGACGGCGCTATCGACGTCTTTGATCACGGCGCCAGACTGCGAACGCGGTGTCAACGAACCATCTGCGCGGTATCGTCGATCGCAGAATCCTTCGCGCTGCACCGCGAGCCCGGCGGCGCGGCCGGCGTCGACAAGCGCGCCGCCGGCCAGTCCGACCAGGATCAACGCCGTGTCGAAGTCCCGTACGGCGGCGGCGATGGCATCGGCAAGTTCACGATCGCGTGCGGCCATGTTGTACAGCGCGCCGTGCGGCTTGACGTGGTGCAGGCTGGCGCCCGCAGCTTGCACGAAAGCCTGCAGGGCTCCGACTTGATACAGGGTTTGCGCGTAAGCCTCGTTTGGGGAGATCTTCATTTCACGCCGGCCGAAGCCCTGCAGGTCGGGCAGGGAAGGGTGCGCACCGATCGCGACGCCTTGCTTGATGCAGAGCGCAACGGTGCGCTGCATCGTCATCGGGTCGCCCGCGTGGAATCCGCAAGCGATATTGGCGGACGTGATCCACGGCATGACGCCCGCATCGTCGCCCATGCGCCAGGCACCGAAGGATTCGCCGAGATCGGCATTGAGATCGATGTGGATCACCGGCATTGTCTCGGCCATGCTTGCACTGTGGTCATTCCGGGGTCGCCCCAGTTTCATCGTGGTCGAATCCGAAGTCATCAGTTACACGTCGTCGGATCATGGCTTCAAGCCGGGTCAAGGATTGCGCGCGAATGTGTAGCGCATCCATGGCCTCGGCGAGCGTGCATGCGCGGAAGCGTACTGCATCGCCCGGGCGGCATTGCGCGAGGCGCGGCAAGTCCACAGCTGCGATGTGGCCGATGCGCGGGTAGCCGCCGCTGACCGGGCATTCCGGTCCGAACGCGATGGGTTGTCCGGAGGGTGGCAACTGCAGCAGGCCCGGAACGCAGCCTTCACTGATCATTTCCAGCGGCGCTTGCCATTCGAGGGTCGGGCCAGCCAGCCGGATGCCTACCCGATTCGATTCGGGTGCAACATCAAAGGCGTGCAAAAACAACTCGTTGCGCGATGTCTCTGTCAGATGCTCGAAGTGCGCTCCACGCATCATCCGCAGCGGTTGCGCCGTGTCATCGTCAAACCACGGGCGCGGATCGACGCGCCATTTCGGCAGCGTGGCGGTGTACTTCAACCCGGCCTCTGTCGCTGCAACGGGAAGTCGATCGCCGGCGCGCAGGGCGCGGCCGTCAAGCGGGCCGAGCGCGGCATTCACGTCCACGCTGCGGCTTCCGAGCACCGGCTGGACGTCGATGCCGCCACGCACGGCAAGGTAGCTGCGGCAACCTCCCCGCAGCGCGCCGAGTGCGAGTGTTGCACCAGCGCGCACGGGAACGGGCGCCCACATGGGCGCATCACGGCCGTCGACGGTGACGGGCAGCGGCGCGCCGGTCACGGCGACCAGCGCGTCGGTATTGAAGCGCAAGGTCGGCCCGCGCAGGGTGATTTCCAATCCGCAAGCATCGGCAAGATTGCCGCACAGGGCATTGGCGATCCGCAACGCGGGTGCATCGAAGGCGCCGCTGCGCCCGACGCCAAGGTGTGCGAAACCGGGGCGGCCGGCATCCTGCAAGGTCGTCAGCAAGCCCGGCTTGATGGCATCAATCGTCATGCGGCGGCGCCTGCGAGTGCCGCGAACTCGGCGCGGTCGATTGCGCGAAACCGCACCCGATCGCCCGGCGCGAGCAGGGCGGGCGGATGGCGTGTGGGAGCGAACAGCGCCTGCGGTGTGCGGCCGACCAGGTGCCAACCACCCGGCAGTTCGCGCGGATAGATGCCGGTCTGTGCGCCGCCGATCGCGACCGAGCCGGCCGGCACGCGCGTGCGCGGAGTGGCGCGGCGCGGCAGGGTCAAGCCCGGATGGAGCCCCAGCAGGTACGGGAATCCCGGGGCGAAGCCGAGCATCGCCACGGTGTATTCGCCCGCGACGTGGCGCGCGATGACGGTCTCGGGCGAAAGCCCGGCGTGCGTGGCGACTGCTTCGAGGTCGGGGCCGTACTCGCCGCCGTAGCACACGGGAATTTCGATGACCGAAATGGTGTCGGGGGTAGTCTGGACGGCCGCCGTCTCCTGTCCGATCGCGTCGCGTATGGCTGCGTCGAGGGAAGTTGTCGCTGACACCACCTCAAAGCGCACCAGCAAGCTGGCAAAAGCCGGCGCGATGTCGACGACGCCGGGCAGCGCAGCCGTGCGCAACGTACGTGCGGCCGCGTGGACGCGCGCATTGATTGCAGCATCGATGCGATCGCCGAAGCGCAGCAGCAAGGCGTCTTCGGAGATGGCTTCGAGTGTGAAATCCACGGCTCAGGCGGCGGTGACGGCACGCAGGCGCGCGACCAGCGCCTCGCGTGCCGTGGGTTCGTAACGCACTGCTGCACCGGAACCCCACACCGGTCCGGGCCATGCGGCGTCACCCACTGTTCGCGCGACCACGTGCACATGCAGTTGCCGAACAATGTTGCCGAGCGCGCCGATGTTGAGCTTGTCACACGGCGCGATGTTTCGCAGCACCTGCATCGCGCGTTCGATCTCATGCAGCAACGTGGTGCGATCGTGCGGTGCGAGGTCGTCGAGTTCAACCGCGCCGGGCGCGCGCGGCACCAGGATCAGCCACGGGAAGCGCGCGTCATCCATCAGCAGCACGCGGCAGAGCGCCCAGTCGCACACGAACGCGGTGTCGGCCACGAGACGCCCGTCGAGCGCGAAGCTTGCGGCGACTGTGTCGCTCATGCGCCGCCCGCAAGATGGGTGGCGAAGAATGCCAGCGTACGTTCCAGCGCCAGCGGCGCGCCGACCGGGTCGTAGTGCGAATGGTCGGTGTCGCGGTTGAAGGCGTGACCGGCGTGTTCGTATACGTACACCGGCGCGTCGGGGTAGGCCTCGCGATGCTTCTGCACGGCGTCCGGCGTGATCGAGCGATCCTTGGCGCCGAAGTGGAACATCACTGGCGCCTTCAGGGGTTGGTCGAGAAAGCCGGTGTTGCGCGCGCCGTAGTAGCTCACCGCGGGCAATCCCAAGCGTTGCGCGGCGAGCAACGCCACCGTACCGCCCCAGCAGTAACCGACCACACCGATCTTGCCGGACGACTGGATGGACTCCGCTGCGCTGGCAACCGCTTCCACGGCACGCTCCATGCCCGTTTCCATCGCGAGTGTCTTGCCGCGTTCCATGCCGGCGTGGTCGTAGTCCAGTTCGACGTCGTTTTCGACGAAGTCGAAGAAGGCCGGCGCGATGGCGGTGTAACCCTGTTCGGCGAAGTCATCGGCCACATTGCGGATGTGCGGCGTGACACCGAAGATTTCCTGCACCACCACGATGCCGCCCTTGGGCTTGCCGTCGGGTTTGGCGAGGTAGGCGCCGATGCAATGCATGCCCGCGGTGTTGAGATTGATGCGTTCGCCCATGGCGTACTCCTGCATACCGTGATGGCACCAGCGTACTACCAAGCCGCCGCGCTGCGACGGCAACCGCGCGTACCGCTAAAATCGCCGGCTCGCGATTCGCCGGTCACAGCACATGCCTGCCAGCAACCCCAAAATCGGTTTCGTCAGCCTCGGCTGCCCCAAGGCGCTGGTCGATTCCGAGCGCATCCTCACCCAGCTGCAGGCCGAGGGTTACGAGATCGTGCCGCGCCACGACAAGGCCAACGCGGTGATCGTGAACACCTGCGGCTTCATCGACGCGGCGGTGCAGGAATCGCTGGATGCGATTGGCGAGGCGCTGCACGAGAACGGCAAGGTCATCGTCACCGGGTGCCTCGGCAAGCGCGATGTGCTGATTCGCGAGGCTTACCCCGACGTGCTTGCGATCTCCGGTCCGCAGGATTACGCCAGCGTGATGGGCGCGGTGCATGCGGCCCTGCCCAAGCCGCATGATCCGTTCGTGGACCTGGTGCCGGACACCGGCATCAAGCTGACGCCGAAACACTATGCGTATCTGAAAATTTCCGAAGGCTGCAATCACCGCTGCACCTTCTGCATCATTCCCTCGATGCGCGGCAACCTGGTATCGCGGCCGATCGATTCGGTGCTTACCGAGGCCGAGCGGCTGGTGCGCGCCGGCGTCAAGGAACTGCTGGTGATCTCGCAGGACACCAGCGCCTATGGCGTGGACCTGAAGTACGCCGAGCGCGAATGGCGCGGCACCTCGTACCAGACGCGCATGCTGGATTTGTGTCGTGGCCTGGGTGAACTCGGTGCGTGGGTGCGGTTGCATTACGTCTATCCGTACCCGCACGTCGACGCCGTGATCCCGCTGATGGCGGAGGGCAAGGTGCTGC
>DASSNC010000025.1:0-30772 GCA_035688305.1 Rhodanobacteraceae bacterium | reverse complement strand
GCGCTGCTGGTGCGCTACCTCGGCTGGAACTGGGCCGACCCGATGTTGTCGTTGCTGGTGTCGCTGCTGATCCTGCGCGGTGCTTTCGTGTTGCTGCGGCGATCGGGTCACATCCTGCTGGAGGGCGTGCCCGAGGGCGTGGCGCCGGATGAAATCAGGACCGCGCTGGCCAGCGTTGATCCGGATGTCACCGAGGTGCATCACCTGCATGTCTGGCAATTGGCGTCCGGTTCCCGGGTCGCGACGTTGCATGCGCGCCTGCGCGAGGGTGGTGATGCACAACGTGCGCTGGTCGCGATCCAGCGGCTGTTGCGGGAACGCTTTTCGATCAGCCATGCCACCGTGCAGATCGAATCCAGCGGGTGCGCTGATCCGCATGCAGCGTGTGACGAACATGGCCATGCCGACGAGTCCGATCACGGGCACTGAAACGGGCGTTGCGCAGAAAGCGCGCGCTGTTACCATTCCGACAGCCGCGCGTGGTGCGCGGATTCAATCCAACCGATCAGGAACCGACATGGGCAAGGGCGACAAGAAAACACGCAAGGGCAAGACCTACGCCGGTAGTCACGGCAACGTCCGTCCGCATTCGCCGAAATCGAAAGCGGCGGTGAAGACCACGGTGGCCAGGAAAGCCGCGCCGCGCGTCGCCAAGGCGGCACCCGCCAAGGCTGCACCCGCGAAGAAGGCCGCAGTCAAGAAGGCTGCTGCCAAGAAAGCTGCCCCGAAGAAAGCCGCCAGCTGATCACGGCAGGCGGCGTGGCATCCAGAAAGCCCCGCTACGCGGGGCTTTTTTGTGCATGCATCGCTTGGCGCAGCGGCCGATATCGGGGATGCTGGCGGCGTGCGACGCTGGCGACGCACTGGCCTCCAGCACGTTCGCGCATCTGGCGATGGTGCGGATCAACTGCGGGTCGGTTGGCCGCGTGTTGAGATAAACCTTTCGACAACCCGTCAGACGCTTGGGCCGGAAGCCAGTTCGGCGCGCAGCCAGTTGGCCAACGACGCGATGCGCGGATCGCTGGACGATTTCGGCGCACACAGCACCCAGTTGGCGCGGGTGGCGCGAAACTTCCACGGCGCGATCAGGCGGCCGGCTGTGATGTCGTCGGCGACCAGTTGTTGTGGAGCGATCGCCACGCCGAGGCCGGCGACGGCCGCTTCGAGCATGTAGTAAAGGTGTTCGAAGGATTGGCCGAAGTGCAGCTTGCCGACGGCGACGCGTTGCGCACGCGCCCAGGCCGGCCACGCTTGCGGGCGTGATGCGGTGTGCAGCAGCGCCTCCTTCGCAAGCGTTGCGATGTTCGCCTTGCGCAACGCCGCCGCGCGTGGATGGCGCGGGCTGAACACCGGGGCGATGCGTTCGGGTGCCAGAGTGTGCACTTGCCATGCGGACAGCACAGCCGGTTCGGCGATCATCAATGCCGCGTCGAGGCCCGGCAGGGCGGGTTTTGGAAGCCCCTCGGCCACCGCCAGGTTCAGCGACAGCGCCGGCAGTTCGCGCTGCAGGCGTTCAAGGCGCGGGATCATCCAGCGTGCCAGCACGCTGCCCGAGCAGCCAAGTACCAACGCTGCGGCCTCGGCGTCGCGGCGCAGCTGGTCGCAGCACGCATGCAGCTGGTCGAACGCGGCGGACGTCGTGTCCCGCAACAGCCGGCCCGCCGGGGTGAGCGTCAAGCCGCGGCCTTCGCGGCTGAACAAGCCAATACCAAGCGTGTCCTCCAGCGCACGGATCTGCCGGCTCACGGCACCGTGGGTGACGTGCAGCTCGGCTGCTGCGCGTGTCGCACTTTCCAGTCGTGCCGCGGCCTCGAAAGCCCGCAGCGCATTCAGGGATGGGAGTTCGCGGGGTATCATATATGTGAGAAATACTGACACGTCACGACGATCTTATCGCTTTTTTGCAGCCGCCGGGCGCGCTAGTGTGGGTGCCCATGATCGAAGACTTTCATGCTTACCCCGACGCGCACGGCCGCTTCGGCGCCTACGGCGGTACGTTCGTTGCGGAGACCCTGATTGCGCCGCTGGAGGAGCTCACCGCGGCATACCTGCGCTTGCGCGACGATCCGGCGTTCCAGCGCGAGTTCGCACACGACCTGAAGTACTACGTCGGCCGGCCTTCGCCGATCTACCACGCCAGGCGCTTGTCGCAGCAGATCGGCGGTGCGCAGATCCTGTTGAAACGCGAAGACCTGAACCATACCGGCGCACACAAGATCAACAACACCATCGGCCAGGCGCTGGTCGCGCGCGCGATGGGCAAGCGCCGCATCATTGCCGAAACCGGCGCCGGTCAACATGGGGTTGCCACCGCCACGGTGTGCGCACGCTTCGGCATGCAGTGCGTGGTGTACATGGGCGCGGTCGACATCGAGCGCCAGAAGATCAACGTGTACAGGATGAAGCTGCTGGGTGCCGAGGTAGTGCCGGTGACGTCCGGCTCGCGGACCCTGAAGGACGCGTTGAACGAGGCGCTGCGTGACTGGGTCACCAACGTTGCCGACACCTTCTACATCATCGGCACGGTCGCCGGCCCGCATCCGTATCCGATGATGGTGCGCGATTTCAACGCCGTGGTCGGGCGCGAGGCGCGCGCACAGATGCTGGAGCAATTCGGCCGATTGCCCGACGTGCTGACCGCCTGCGTGGGCGGCGGTTCCAACGCGATCGGCTTGTTTCACGCGTTCCTCAACGATCGCGCGGTGCGCATCGTCGGTGCCGAAGCGGCAGGCGAGGGTATTGCAAGCGGTCATCACGCGGCGTCGCTTGCGGCGGGCCGCCCCGGCGTGCTGCACGGCAATCGTACGTACGTGTTGTGTAATGACGACGGCCAGATCACCGAGACGCATTCGGTGTCGGCGGGACTCGACTATCCGGGTGTCGGTCCTGAGCACGCGTTTTTGAAAGATGCCGGCCGTGCCGAATATGTCGGCGTGACCGATGAAGATGCATTGGCCGCGTTCCATTTGTTGTGCAAGACCGAGGGGATCCTTGCGGCGCTGGAATCCAGCCACGCGGTGGCGCAGGCGATCAAGCTCGCGCGCGAGATGCCCAGCGACAAGCTGATTCTTTGCAACTTGTCTGGCCGCGGCGACAAGGATGTGCATACGATTGCCGCGCGTGAAGGGCTCGAACTTTGAAAAGCCGACCACGGATATACACGGATCAACACGGATCGAATCCAGGTGAACCGGGAAATCGTTTTTTCCGTGAACATCCGTGCAAATCCGTGGCAAAAAGCTGTTTTCCAGGCTCATGAATCGAATCGACACCTGTTTCAGCAAACGGCGGTCACGCAAGCGCACCGCACTGATTCCGTTCATCACGGCGGGCGATCCGCTCCCGGATGCGACGGTGGGTGTCATGCACGCGCTGGTCGCGGCTGGTGCCGACCTCATCGAACTCGGCATGCCATTTTCCGATCCGATGGCGGATGGCCCGGTGATCCAGCATGCCGACGAGCGCGCGCTGCGCAACGGCGTGGGTACTAACGACATCCTCGCCTGGGTGCGCGAGTTCCGCACGCGTGATACCGACACGCCGATCGTGCTGATGGGTTATCTCAACCCAATCCTGATCCACGGCATCGAGCGCTTTGCGCACGAGGCTGTGGAGGCAGGCGTCGATGGCGTGCTGGTGGTGGATTGCCCGATCGAAGAGGGTGCGACGTTGCAACCGCTGCGCGATGCCGGGCTCGCGCGAATCCTGCTGGTCGCACCCACGACATCCGAGGCGCGCCTGACACGCGCGATCGAGGCTGCGGAAGGCTATCTCTATTACGTGTCGTTCGCCGGCATCACCGGCGCAGCAGGATTGGCGGCGGATGACATTCGTGTGCGTGTCGCTGAGCTGCGTGCGCGCGCCAGAGTGCCGGTGGCCGTGGGCTTCGGCATCAAGGACGCGGCGAGTGCCTGTGCAGTGTCCGAATTTTCCGACGCGGTGGTGATCGGTTCGGCATTGGTGGCCACGCTTGCCGGAGCCGCGGAAGCCGGTGATGCGCACAGCCGTGCGGGCGCGTTCCTGCGCCCGGTCAGGGCGGCGCTCGACCGGAGGTGATGACAATGAGTCAAATTTGATATAGATCAATTGCAATGACAAACAATCGGAGTAGAAACGGCCTATTCACGGCGGGCAGGAGGGGCCATGGTCCTGCAGAATGTCGTTTGGACGGTCTGGTTGGTGGGGGCCGCGCTGATCGCGTTGGGGTTCATCTTCGTCATCGTCCAGGCGGGCAAACCTGCCGACGATGAGCAAACCCGCCGGGCCACGCACAAGTGGCATGTGGCGCAGGCGTGGGCTTTCGGGGTGTTGTTTGTCGCCTTCGCGGTCGGCAGCTGGGCGACGCTTCGCAACTTCCCCATTCCGCCGCAGAGCGGCGATCTTGACGCGCAGCAAGTCGTCAACGTGGTCGGACGGCAATGGTCGTGGGACATCAAGCCGGCCACCGTCAAGGCGGGCAGCGTGGTCGAGTTTCGCGTGACCAGCGACGACGTCAACCACGGCTTCGCCCTCTACGCACCTGATGGCCGCATCGTGACGCAGACGCAGGCGATGCCCGGCTACACCAACAAGCTGCTGTACACCTTCAAGCAACCCGGTACTTACACCGTGCGCTGCCTGGAGTACTGCGGGTTGATGCACGCGGAGATGACACACGAACTCGACGTGGTGGCTGCCGGAAGTGGGGCGGCCGCCGAGTCTGCGGCTGCCACTGCGGTCGCCACTGCCGCCAAGCCTTCCGGGGCCGAGTTGGGTGCCAAGGTCTACGGCGACAAATGCGCGGTTTGCCATCAGGCCAATGGCGAAGGCATGCCGAACGTGTTTCCGCCACTGGCCGGTGATCCCGTGGTGACCGCGGCCGATGCGGCCGAGCACATCAAGACCGTGTTGCACGGCACCCATGGCCGGGTGATCAACGGCAAGACCTATGCTGCGCAGATGCCGGGTTGGGCCAGCCAACTCACCGACGAGGAAGTCGCCGCCGTGATCAATCACGAGCGGACCAGCTGGGGCAATCATGCTCCGACCGTGACGACCAAGGACGTGGCAGCGCTGCGCAATCCATGACGTGACCTGCGCCTGCCGGCCGAAGGCAGCGCAGGCACGACAGCCGCCTGAACCGGCCTTGCCCGGCACCGCGGCACGCCGCACCAGGAGGAGTATGACGATGGCATCACTCACCATGTATCCGGCGGACGAACGACTTGCAGGCCGCGACAGGGCTGCGCTGAACCTGTATCTCGTCTCGGCATTGGCGCTGTTCGTGCTCATGATGCTGATCGGGCTGACCATGCGCTCGTCCCAGGCCGCCTGGCTCGGTGTGCCACCGGAGATGTTCTACAAACTCCTTTCCATGCACGGCGCAGGCATGGTCGGCACCATGGTGATGGCCAGCACGGCGGTGATGTGGTTTTTCCTGCGCAAGTACGTGAAGTTGCACTTGTGGGCGTTCATCACGAACTACGTGATGTTCATGCTCGGCGCCGTGTGCATCATCCTGTCCATTTTCGGCGGTGGCTACGCGGCGTTGTGGACGTTCCTGTACCCATTGCCGACCCACGGCGTGGGCATGTGGAGTCCGCACGCTGCCGCGCTGTTCATGCTCGGCTACCTGTTGATCGGGGTCGGCATGCTTATCTTCTACCTCGACGCGGCGGCCGGGATCATCAAGGTGTACGGCAACCTCGCCCGCGCGATGGGTTGGCAGTGGCTGTTTCGCGGAGAGGTCGACCCGAACCATTCCAAGACCGTGGTGGCCAGCACCAGCATGATCATCGCCAACTCGCTCGGCATCATCGCGGGCGCGGTGGCACTGGTGATGAGCCTGATCAACATCTTCTATCCGCAGGTCGTGCTCGATGCATTGTTCACCAAGACGCTGATCTACTGGTTCGGCCACATGTACATCAATTCGGCGATCTACATGGGCGTGATCGCGATCTACGAGTTGTTGTCGCGCTATACGCAAAAACCGTATCCACTTTCACGGGTGTTCCTGTGGGGTTGGGCCGCCACCACCGTGTTCGTGATCACCGTGTTCCCGCACCACCTGCTGATGGATTACGCCGAGCCGCACTGGTTCCTGGTCATGGGCCAGATCGTGTCGTGGACTTCCGGCTTCCCGGTGGTGGTGGTGACCGCCTTGGGCGCGTTCACGAACCTGTACCGCTCGAACATCCGTTGGACCATGCCCTCGCGGTTGCTGTTGCTGTCGCTGTTCGGCTGGATCGCGGGCGGTTTCGGTGCCGTGCTCGACAGCACCATCCGCGTCAACCGCGTGATGCACAACACGCAGTGGGTGCCCGGACACTTTCACTTCTACCTGTTGCTTGGCGTGCTCGCGATGGTGCTGGCATTCATGTATCACGTCATTGGCGAGCGTGCCCAGAGGCCACCCAACTCGGGGGCCGACCGCGCAGGCTTTCCCGTGTACGTCATCGGCGCGCTGATCTTCCTCGTGGCTTTCCTCGATGCCGGGCACGTGAGTGTGCCGCGGCGCATGGCCGAGCATCTGCCCGTCTGGCAATTCACCGACAAGCTCGGATCGGTCGGCGCGATCCTGGTGGTGCTGGCGATGCTCTATTTCGCGATCCGGATTGGTGCGGGATTGTTGAAGGGGCCGTCCGCGGCGGCGCCTGCGCCCGGAGGGTCGAGTGTCGGTACTCCGGACACTGCTGGCTAGCTTGTTGATTCTCGTGGCGGGGGTTGCGACCCTCGCTGCGGCGACTGACGGGTTTCGCGCATTCACCACCGAAACCGCGCGCAGAATCCACGTCCGCGAACATCGCCGCGATGTTCCCGAACGGATTCCGTTGCAGACCGCGCAGGGAACCCGCATCGAGTTCGCCAGCTTGCGTGGCCGCTGGCTGCTGGTCGACTTCATCTACACCCGTTGCACGACCTATTGTTCGGTGCAGGGCAGCGAGTTCGCGCGCCTGCAGGATCGACTCGGCGGTCCCATTGCCAGCGGCAAGGTGATGCTGCTCAGTGTCAGTTTCGATCCCGCGCACGATGATCCGTCGCGTCTGGCCGCATACCAGCAGCGTTCGGGCGATCGCGGTGCCGGTTGGATCGCGGCACGACCGGTGGATAGCGCCGATCTCGCAGCATTGATGCGCACGTTCGGAGTCACCGCGATCCCGGATGGTCTTGGCGGCTTCGTACACAACGCCGCGATCGCGGTGGTCGATCCGCAGGGGAGGTTGGTCGCGATCACCGACTGGGACTCGCCGCACGCGGCTGCGGAGTATGTCCTGCGGAGGTTGCCGCAATGATCCCGGCGATCGGGTGGAAGCGGTGGCTGGGACCGGGCTTGTGGCTGGCGCTGGCCCTGCCGCCGGTCCGGCACGTTCTCGAGGCCTCGATGACCTTGCAGATGCTGGTCCAGATACCGCTGCTCGCGGTTGCGGGCGGGCTGTCGTGGCCGTGGCTGCCGCGTCGGGCCAGAGACTGGCTCGATGGTTGGAACCGCAGCGGCATCAGCGGGATCGTGCTGGTTTCGTTGGTGGCGATGGTATGGATGCTGCCGCGCTCCATGGATGCGGCATTGGAGGTGGCGTGGGTCGAGCTCGCCAAATTCACCAGCGTGCCGCTGCTGATTGGCCTGCCGCTGGCGCTCAGCTGGCCGCGCGCCGGCTTCGTGGTGCGCGGGGTATTTCTCGCCGAGGTCATCGCCACGGCCTTCCGGATGGGCTGGTTGTACCTGGTGTCACCGGTACGCCTGTGCAGCAATTATCTGATCGGCGACCAGCGTCTGCTGGGAGATTGCCTGCTGGCAATCGGGGCCTTGACGGTGTTGCTCCTGGTCTGGAAACTCATGTGGGGCCGCGTCGACATCGGCAGCCTTGGCCGGCGGGATCGGCCGGTCGGCGATGGCTGATCGGCGGCCCGACCAGCGACCGTTGTATCCTATGCAACTGACATCCTAGGCAGGAACCCCTCGTGTCCTGGTTGCAGAAGCTGACTACACCGAAGATCCGCACCGAAGGCGCGCCCAACCGGGGCAAGGTGCCCGAGGGCGTGTGGGAAAAATGTTCCGGTTGCGGGATCGGGTTGTATCGCCCCGAGCTCGAGCGCAACCTGATGGTGTGCCCGAAGTGCGCGCATCACCATCCCATGGGAGCGCGTGCGCGGCTGGCTGCGTTCCTCGACGAGGGCGGCGATGAACTTGCCGCCGGGCTCGCTCCGGTCGATACCCTGCGCTTCAAGGACTCGAAGAAATATCGCGACCGCATCCTCGCGGCGCAGAAGGCCACCGGCGAGAAGGACGCGCTGGTGGTGGTGCAAGGCACCCTCAAGGGCATGCCGATAGTCGCCTGTGCGTTCGAGTTTGCGTTCATGGGCGGGTCGATGGGTTCGGTGGTGGGTGAGAAATTCACCCGCGCCGCGGAAGCCGCGTTGCGCGACAAGACCGCGTTCGTGTGTTTCACCGCGACCGGTGGTGCACGCATGCAGGAAGGCCTGCAATCGTTGATGCAGATGGCCAAGACTTCGGCGGCGCTGGCGCGCCTGCGCAAGGCGGGCCTGCCCTACATCGTGGTGCTGACGCACCCGACCACAGGTGGCGTGTCGGCCAGCTTGGCGATGCTTGGCGACATCCACATTGGCGAGCCCAAGGCACTGATCGGCTTCGCCGGGCCGCGTGTGATCGAACAGACCGTGCGCGAAACGCTGCCGGAGGGCTTCCAGCGTTCGGAGTTCCTGGTCGAGCACGGAGCGGTCGACATGATTTGCGATCGCCGCGAATTGCGCGACCGCATCGCCGAGCTGTTGGCGATCCTGACGCATCACGACAAGGTGGCGTGATCCCTGCATTCGCTTGTTGCGGTCGTGACGGCAGCTTGCGCGTGCGCCGATTGGCCAACTTTGCAAACCCACGGCTCGCGAGCCAGGTTCCGCTCGCCTCGGCGGCGAGCGGGTTACTTTCTGTTTTGGCAGAAAGTAACCAAAGACCATTGCGCCTGTGGCGGTGGTCGAACGAACGTCGTGTTCGTTCGACTGCCCTTGCCGTTCGCCTCGCGCGCGCCGGCCCGAACTCGCACGTCCCTGTGCTCGGACATGCGCGCCTTGCTCGCGCGCTCGGCGTCACGGCTGCGGCACCGCCAACGGCGCGGAGCTTTGCTTCGCTGCCGGCCATCCATGGCCTCGTCTGGAGCAAGATTCCACAACTTGCTCCGCCCTCCCTGCGCGCAGGAAGCGCGCCCATGGGGCCCCTCGGATGCGGCGAGCGGACGCAGGACAAGCCCGAAGGGTGGCCGGCAGGATGCCGGCCAGTTCGCCGCAGGCCCATGGACGGGCCGTCGGCGAACCCCGAAGTCCGCGAGCGAACCCGTAGCACACGGATGTGCGCAGGGCGCATCCGCGGGGTGGCCTTTCTCTTGGTGACTTCTCTTTGGCCACGCAAAGAGAAGTCACACGCGCGCCCGGGAGGCGCGCGGAAAAACACAGGGATGTCTGCGCGCAAGCCTGCAGCGCGTAGGCTGGGCTGACCTGGCGCTCTCCCTGGGGAACCCCAGCGCGTGCAGCGATGACGTTGGGCCTCCCCCGGATCGAGTCCTGGGGAAGCCCAGCCTACGCGCTCCCGACCGCGGCGGACGCTTCGCCCGCCGCGCGAAATAGGGTTTCCGGGACATTTTCGCCCCTGCTCTCGCCAACCTGTCGAAGAACATTACACTTATGCCTGTTTGTTCAACGAAGTGGACAGTAACCCACTGTATTAACGGCGATCTTGCTGTTGGCGCGAAAATTGCTTCCAAACGATGTATGAGGCCCTTGCCACAACAGTGGCAGCCATTTGAAAAAGAGCCGGAGTCAACCCGTGCGTAACCTGCGAACGCTTTCATGGACCCGAACGACCAAACTTGGCATGGCCGCTGTCATGGTGGCGGTCTTCGGACTGGCCATGGTTCCGCAGGCACAGGCCACCCCGATCACCTTCTACAACGATGCCAGCAGCACGACCGACGCGCGGTTTACGCTCGGCTGCGGCAGTGTGGATGGGGACTGCGCCGGCCTGCTCGCGGCGCTCATCAGCGCTTCCCCAACCTACTACGATTCGACGAACTCCCTCGTTGGTCAAATGTTCGATTTGGGGAATTCTGGCGATGCCACAGTACTGGCATTCGTCAATGCCAATATCGTGGGTGGCAATTCGTTTACCAGCGGCACCAAGGACGAGTCCGGCAACATCATTTTCACTACATCGGCAGACTACTTCCTCATCAAGACTGGGAACAAGAGCGGTCTGAGCAACGCCTTGGTCCACAATCTTTCCGGTGGCAGTCTGACGTTGTATTTCACTGCGTTCTCGGGATCCGGGACGGGACTGAGCCACATCGTCGAGTTCGGAAATGAATCTGTTACCGTTCCCGAGCCTGCCACATTGGGCATGTTCGGCACAGGCGTACTGCTGATCGGTCTTTTCATGGGGTTGCGCCGGCGCTATCGCTGACGCACGTTTCGCTACCAGCTCTGACACCCGGCAATCCCCGACAACGGGGATTGCTTTTTTGTGGGCGTTGAAACGCCACGCCGTCAATGTTCGCGATGCGATGCGAAGGGGACATGAAACGTGGCTCTCGACGGAGCAACGCGCCACGTTCCCCCGTTCGCGTGGGAAGGGTGATCAGGTGCGAGGTTTCGTCATCCCGCGCGTGTCAATCGCGCGCTTCGATCAAGCGTTCCATCTCGGCTTTCAGGATCGCGCCATGCTCGCGCAGCCAGTCGCGCTGGGCCTGGTAGCCCGGCATCAGTTCGCCAACGCGTGCCCAGAAGCGCGCCGAGTGGCTGCGTACCTTCAGGTGACACATTTCGTGCACCAGCACGTAGCGCAGCGCCGCGGGTGGTGCGAGCGCGAGTGCGAGGTCGAGGGTGATGCGGTCGTGGGCGTCGAGGCTGCCCCACAGGCTTTTGAGCGACTTGATGCGCAGGCCGGTCGGCGCGGCGTCAAGGCGTTCGGCCGCCTGCGCCATCCAGCGCGAGAGATCGCGGCGCATGTGGGTTTCGAGGTACGCGGCGAGCAGGTTGCGCGCCGCAGGCATCGCGGTGGTGAACGGGCGCGGCACGTGCAGGCACAGTTCGTTGCCACGATCTTCGATGTGTGGATAGTCGCCTTCGCGCCAGGTGAGTTCGACCGCTTCGCCACGCAGCGGAATCAGGGTCGGCACGCCCGCGCGCAATGGTGGAGGACCGCGCCGCGGAATGCGCAGTTCGCAAAGCTTGCGCTGCAACCAGTCGCTGTTTTCGCGCAGGAAGGCGTACACCTGCGCGGGATGCGTGCCGCGCGGGTAGGAAACCCGCGCGCCATGTGGGGTGACCGAAAGGCGCAAGCGGCGCGCACGCGGGTGCATGGCCTTCAGCACCTTGATGCTGGCGCCCTTGCCCGTGGTCAATTCGAGGAAGTCGCCTTCCGGGGTCATGCCGCCTTCTTGTTGCCTTCATCGGGCCGTTCCAGCCCGAACCATTGTTCGAAAGCTTGCAACAAACGTTCCAGTTCCAGGGTCATCAAGGCAAAGCGGGCGTCAATCTCGGCTTCGGCCGAATCCTTGCCGTCGGCGTCAAGGGAATCCTGGACGACGTCGAGGAAGCGGAACTTGCGGATCACGAGGTCCTCGCCGAGCACGAAGCTGGCGCGTTCCTCGAACTGCAAGCCGAGCTGGAACACCTGCTTGCCTTGTTTCAAATGCGCCCGAACCTCGACGCTTTCAAGCTCCTGTTTGCGGCAACGGATCACGGCGCCGCCCGCCGGGTCGCGCAGTTCGCATTCGTCGCCCAGCGCGAGCCCCGCCGGTAGCTTGCCAGAGCCGAGCCACTGGGTCATCAGGGCGCGCGGGGTTTCCGCGGCCGCCAAGGGCTGGGCGGGGAAGCTGCCGAGCGCCTCGCGCAGGGCGGTGAGGGCGGTTTCGGCACCTTTGCGGGACGCCGTATCCAGCACCAACCAGCCATTTTTCGAGTCCAGATAAGCATTTAGCCGCGATGGCCGGACGAAGGCTTGCGGCAGCAGGGTATCCAGCACCTCGGCCTTGATGGCCCGGCGCTGGCGCCCACCGACGGGCTTGCCACGTCGTTCAGACTCCTTGCGCAGGCGCTTGCCCAGCTCGGCGTTGACCACCGCCGCGGGCAGCAGCTTTTCCTCGCTGCCCAGGGTCACCAGCGTGGCTTTGGCCACCGTGTGGCTCAGGACTTCGGAATCCGGCCCGAATGGCGAGACGAAACCGTGGGTGGCGAGTTCCAGCGGTCCGCAGGCACGCAGGGCGCGGCCGGCCAGGGCCTCGTCGAGATCCTTCAGTGACTTGGTGACGGCAGGCGAAAAGCGAAAGAGGGTGAGGTTGCGGAAGAACATGCTGGGTCCAGGATCGAGTCGAAAAGGCGGGGATGAGGCGACAAGCGCGATGCGGGAAAGCTAGTGCCGGCCAGTCTCGTGGCGTGAGTCGCGGTCCTCCAGCCACGCATGTGCATCGGTGCGTGCTGCATCGGGCTGCGCGCCGAGCACAGCAAAATCAAACAGCTTCGGATCGGCCAACTGCGAGGGCGCGACATGGCAGAGCGCGCGGAACATCGTTTCGCTGCGGCCCGGATGCTCGCGTTCCCATTGGTCGAGCATCCGTCGCACCTGCTTGCGCTGCAGGTTTTCCTGCGAGCCGCACAGGTTGCAGGGGATGATCGGGAACGCGCGCTCGGCGGCGTACTCGGCGATCTCGGCTTCGCGGCAATAAGCCAGCGGGCGGATCAGAACGTGCTTGCCGTCGTCGGATCGCAGCTTGGGCGGCATGGCCTTGAGCGTGCCGCCGTGGAACAGGTTCAGGAAAAACGTCGCAAGGATGTCGTCGCGATGGTGACCCAGCGCAAGCTTGTTGAAACCCGCGCGCTCGGCGAACGCATACAGCGCGCCACGCCGCAGCCGCGAGCACAGGCTGCACAGCGTCTTCCCTTCCGGCACCACGCGCGTCACCACGCTGTAGGTGTCCTGCTCGATCACATGACAGGGCACCCCGCGTGCGCGGCAGTAATCGGGGATCACGTGTTCCGGAAACCCCGGCTGCTTCTGGTCGAGGTTTACCGCCGCCAGCTCGAACTTGACCGGCGCCTTCGCCTTGAGCGACAGCAGCAGGTCCAGCAGGGTCCAGGAATCCTTGCCGCCCGACAGGCACACCATCACGCGGTCGCCGTCCTCGATCAGGTTGTAATCGGCGATCGCGCGGCCTGCCGCATGGCGCAGGCGCTTGGCCAGGCGCGCGGCTTCGTGGTCGCGGTGGCGGTCGGGGGCGGGTGGGGTGTCGATGCAGGACATGGACCGGCGAGTGTAGCGCGCGTGGTGCCGCCGCTACACTCCGTCCATGCAGCCCGGCAACGATCCCGCCAGCCTCGTGCGCTACCTCACGGAATTGCGTGAGGAGCACCGCGACCTCGATGTCGCCATCGCCAAGCTGGCCGGCGATCCGGCCTGTGACCAGTTGCAGTTGGGGCGGATGAAAAAGCGCAAGCTGAAGTTGAAAGACATGATCGCGTACTTTGAAAACAAGCTGATCCCCGACCTGGATGCTTGAGCCGATCTCGCTCGAATGTGAGCACGTCCGCCTGGAGCCGCTGGGCCTCGGGCACGTCGCAGGGCTGGAGCTGGCGGCCGCCGATGGCGAACTGTGGAACCTGCGGGTCACCTACATCCCGCGGCCCGGTGCGATGCGTGCGTACGTCGAGAAGGCGCTGGCGATGCAGGCGCAGGGCGACTCACTGCCCTTTGCAGTGCGCGACTTGCGCGACGGCGCGATCGCGGGTTCGACGCGCTACTACGAGTTCAAGAGCGACGTTCCGCGGGTGCTGATCGGCCACACCTGGTACGGCGCCAGCCGCCAGCGCAGCCACGTCAACACTGCGGTCAAGCTGCTGCTGGTCGACCACGCATTCCACCAGCTTGGCTGCGCCGCGGTGGGCTGGGAAACCGACATCCTCAACACCCGTTCGCAACGAGCGATAGAACGCCTCGGCGCGCACTGCGACGGCGTCCTGCGCGCGCACAAATTGCGCCACGACGGCACGATCCGCGACAGCGTCGAGTACAGCATGCTGGCGGATGAGTGGCCCGCCGCGCGCGCGGCGCTGCTGGCGCGGCTGCGGCGCTGACGCGCGCTGCCTCAGAACGGCAGCGCAAGCGCGCTGTCGCACGCGAGCAGCTGCGTGCGGAATGTATCCTGGATGCGCTTGAGCGCGGCGTCGTTGTCGGCGTCAAAGCGCAGCACCAGCACCGGCGTGGTGTTGGATGCGCGCACCAGACCCCAGCCGTCCGGCCAGTCGGCGCGTACGCCGTCGATGGTGGTGATGCGGGCGCCGTCGAATTGGGCGCGTTCGCGGAAACGCGAGATGAACGGATGGTTTTGGCCTTCCTCCATCTGGATGTGCAGTTCGGGCGTGGAGACGCCTTTGGGCAAGGTCGCGAAGATTTCCTCGGGCGTGCGCCCATCGGGATCGTCGGCAAGGATTTCGAGCAGGCGCGCGGCGGCATAGACGCCATCGTCGAAGCCGTACCAGCGTTCGTGGAAGAAGAAATGTCCGCTCATTTCACCGGCGAGTTGCGCGCCGGTTTCCTTCATCTTGGCCTTGATCAGCGAGTGCCCGGTTTTCCACATCAAGGGGCTGCCGCCGGCCTTCAGGATCAGCGGCTGCAGATGCCCGGTGCACTTGACGTCATACAGGATTGTCGCGCCCGGATTGCGGACCAGTACGTCTTGCGCGAACAGCATCAGCACCCGGTCCGGATAGATGATTTCGCCGTCCTTGGTGACGACGCCGAGGCGGTCGCCATCGCCGTCGAAGGCGAGGCCGAGGTCGGCGCCGGTCTTCTGCACGGTCAGGATCAGGTCGGCGAGGTTCTTGGGTTCCGATGGATCCGGATGGTGGTTGGGGAAGTCGCCGTCCACGTCGCAATACAATGGGACCGGCTCGCAACCGATCGCGTGCACCACGCCGGGCGCGGTATTGCCGGCAATGCCGTTGCCGCAATCGATCACCACTTTCAGCGAACGGCCGGTCTGGATGTCCGAGGCGATGCGTTCGATGTATTCGGCGGTGATGTCGTACTGGCGCACGCTGCCGTGGCCACTCGCAAGGCGGCCGTCGACGATGCGCTGGTAGAGATCCTGGATCGCAGCTTCGGCAAGCGTTTCGCCGCCGATCACGACCTTGAAGCCGTTGTAGTCGGGCGGGTTGTGGCTGCCGGTCACCGACACACACGAACCTGTGTTGAGCTGGAACGCCGCGAAGTAGCTGACCGGCGTGGGCACGGCACCGATGTCGATCACGTCCACGCCGGCCGCGCGCAGGCCGTCGATCAGCGCAGCCGACAGATCGGGGCCGGACAGGCGTCCGTCGCGGCCGACCACGATCTGGTGCAAGTCCTTGTCGAGCACCGCGCTGCCGATCGCGCGGCCAAGCTGACGCGCGACGCCGGCGCTGAGCGTCTTGCCGACCACGCCGCGAATGTCGTAGGCGCGGAAAATCCCGCGTTCGGGGATCGGGTCATCGTTGGCCGCGGATGCGGCAACCGGCGTCTCCACGGCCGCGTCGCCGGGTGCGGCGGCGGCCGTCGTGGCTGCCACGGGCTTGGCCGGCTTGGGCGGTGCGGCGGCGAGCACGTCCGCAAACGTGGGTTCCTTCGACATCGGTCCGCCGCCCAGCCGCGCACGCAAGCGCATGCGCTCCCACAGCACGCCGAGCCCGACCAGCAGCGTCACGATGGTAAGTACCAGCGCGACGGTCAGTGAGGTCGTGACCGGCAGCCAATATTGCGGTGGCGCGCTGGCGACCTGGAACAGGCTTTGCGGCACGATGGTGCCAATGTCGTCGGCGGTCGACAGGCCGATATCGCCGACGCTGTCGATGATCGTGTTGCCAGCCTTGGTCGATTGCCGCAGATCGAGCCGGCCCGCGCTCACCGGCGCCGATTGCAAAGCGATCAACAGCGGCGCGTCACGGAAATCGATCGTGGCCCACGCCAGTACGGTGCCATCCGGCGCAGTGATCGGGCCAGCGAAACTGAGGATGTGCGGCATCGGAGACTCGGCCGGACCGAGCGCGCCGCCACTGAAGACGGACATCAATTGCGCCGCGCGCGCGAACCCGACCTGTTGCAGGTTGCCTTGCAGCACCTCGGTCAATTGCGGGCTGTACAACGTGACCGACTCGGCATCGCCGAGCGTACCCTTGAGCAATTGCGTGGCGGACTCGCGGGCGCCGGCGTAGCCTTTCGCCAGCTCCGCTCGCAAGGTCGGATTGGACAGCGCGGCCTCGACTTCCTGGCGCTTGCCCGAGACGACCGAGGAAACGTTCAGCGCCGTCAACGACCTGACGCGAACGAGCGTCTGCGCGACTTCGGCCTGGCGGTAGATGAGCCACGACTGCCAGCCCATGAACAAGGCGAACAACACCATCAAGGTGCCGATCGCAAGCATGACGTCGGCCATCGTTTCGGTGATGTTGCGACGATGGCTGAAGTGCGCGCGCGCGGCACGCGCCGCGGCCAGCGCGGTTGCGCGCGGGTCGAGGAGTTTGCGCTTGCCCTTGGCAGCCGTCGTATCGTTGTCCATCACGCGACCCCGGTTGAACCGAATCCCCCCGCGCCGCGTTCGCTCGTCGCGAATGCGTCGACCACGCGCCACTGTACGCGTGCCACGGGCATCACCAGCAACTGCGCGATGCGATCACCCGGCTGGATGGTAAACGGCTCATTGCCACGGTTCCAGCAGGAAATCATCAATGGTCCCTGGTAATCGGCGTCGATCAGGCCGGTGAGGTTGCCGAGCACGATGCCGTGTTTGTGTCCCAGCCCCGAGCGCGGCAGGATCAGTGCGCACCAGCCGGGATCGGCGACATGGATCGCGAGCCCGGTGGGGATCAAGGCGCTGGTGTTGGGCGCCAGCGTCAGCGCCGCTTCCGGCGCGGCGCGCAGGTCCATCGCGGCGCTGCCATCGGTGGCGTAGGCAGGCAGCGGAATACTCGTCCCGAGGCGCGGGTCGAGCACTTTCAATTCAACGCCGATGACGCGTGCGTTCATGCATGCAGCCTTGCGTGATAGCGGGCCGCGATGCACGCGACCAGGGCTTTGGCCAGATCCGGTTTCGCTGCGCGTGGCAGGCTGGTTCCGCCATCCGCCCAGACCACTTCGAGCGCATTGTCGTCGGCGCCAATGCCACGGGTCTCGTCGACGTGGTTGGCGGCCAGCATGTCGAGCTTCTTGCGCTCCAGTTTCTTGCGGGCGTTTTCCAGCACATGGTCGGTTTCGGCGGCGAAGCCGACCACGAACGGGCGCGGCGAGCGCGCGGCAACCTCGGCGAGGATGTCGGGATTCTCGATGAGCTCCAGCACCGGTGCACCGGTGGCGCCCTTCTTGATCTTGCGGGCGGAATAGTCGGCCACGCGCCAGTCCGCGACCGCGGCGGTGGCAATGAAGATGTCGGCGCCCTCGATGACGCCCAACACGGCATCGCGCATCTGCAGCGCGCTGCGTACATCGATGCGGCGCGCCACGCCCGCGGGTGTGGCCAGCGCGACCGGACCGGCGACCAGCATGACCTCGGCGCCGGCGGCGACCGCGGCCGCGGCAATCGCGAAGCCCATCTTGCCCGAGCTGCGATTGCCGATGAACCGCACCGGGTCGATGTCCTCGTATGTTGGGCCGGCGTTGATCACTACCCTGAGGCCGGCGAGCGAGCCGTCACGCGACATGCGTGCCGCCCGGCGCCATCAGGGCCTGCACCAGTTGTCGTGGTTCCAGCATCCGGCCCGGGCCGGATTCACCTTCGGCCAGCGGGCCGTCGGCGGGCCCGAGAATCGTGACCCCGCGTGCGCGCAGGGTCGCAACGTTGGCTTGCGTCGCGGGATTGAGCCACATCCGGTGATTCATGGCCGGCGCCACCGCAATCGGCGCGGTCGTCGCCAGGCACAAGGTGGAAAGCAGGTCGTCGGCGAAACCGTGCGCCAATTTTGCCAGCGTGTCCGCCGAAGCCGGTGCGATCAGGATGGCATCCGCCCAGCGCGCGAGTTCCAGGTGTCCCATGCCGAGTTCGGCTTCGGCATCCCACAAGCCATGGCGCACGGCTTGCCCGGAAAGTGCCTGGAAGGTCAGCGCAGTGACGAAACGTTCCGCGTTGGCGGTCAATACCACGCGCACCTCGGCACCCGCATCGCGCAGGCGCCGCACCACCTCGCAGGCCTTGTAGGCCGCGATGCCACCCGACACGCCGAGCAGGACATGCCGATGTTCGCTGGTACCCATGTCGGCATCCGCTGACAGGAAAAGCAGCGGTTAGCTTACCCGAATCCACGCGGCTGCCTGCTGGGGGCAAGTGCGACAAACCGTGAACATTTGTCGGCACCTCGACCGGGGCATGCAAGGAACCGACATGAGTATCAGGGAATGGCCGACGGACGAGCGCCCCCGCGAAAAACTGCTGGCGCGCGGCGCGGCCGCGTTGACCGCCGCGGAACTGGTGGCGATCCTGCTGGGCAGCGGGATCCGCGGCCACAGTGCAGTGGACATGGGCCGCGACCTGCTGGTGCGGGCTGGCGGCGTGGGTGCGCTGCTGGCGAGCGATCTTGCCGACGTGCGTGGGCTGGGGCCGGCCAAGCGCGCGCGCCTGGTGGCCGCGCTGGAACTCGCGCGGCGTTGCCTTGGCGAGGAACTGGCGGCACGCCCGGCCCTGACCAGTCCGCGCGACAGCGCCGCCTTCCTGAAGGCGCAGCTCGCGCACAAGCCCTATGAAGTGTTCGCCTGCCTGTTCCTCGACAACCGCCATCGGGTATTGGCCTTCGAGGAGTTGTTTCGCGGCACGCTCGATGGTGCGTCCGTGCACCCGCGCGAAGTGGTGCGGGCGTCGCTCAAGCACAATGCCGCGGCGGTGATCCTCGCCCACAACCATCCCTCCGGCGTGGCCGAGCCTTCGGCCGCCGATCGCAACATCACGCACCAGTTGCGCGATGCCTTGCAGCTGGTCGGCGTGCGGGTGCTGGATCATCTGGTGGTCGGCGCCGGCGAGCCGACTTCGATGGCGGCGCGCGGGCTGATTTGAACGACGCGGTACGGCGCAATTCCCTGATCCACCCCGTCGCAGGGTTGACATTCCCGGTTTTGCGCGAACTCAGTTATTCACAATACGGAATCTCGGGCATTTGGGGGCGACTTCTGGTGTTGATTCCGCAAATGGCGTGTTAGACATTGAAAACAAGAATGTTTTTTGTCTGACTCGTTGTGAAACGGCGCACGGATTGGATTTTTCAAGCGATGGCTGATCGCTCTATCCACCAAGTTATCCACAGCACTCATGGTTGGTGTGCATCGATCGCTGCGCTACGATGACGGGCCACGTTTCGCGCACCGATCCCCTTGAAAGACGTCCTCCACGACCTGTTTTCGCGTGCCCTCGACCAGCTGCGCCGCGACGGCGTCCTCGACGTGGCGCCGCCCGCATTCGTGATCGAGCGCACACGTTCGCGCGAACACGGTGACTTCGCTTGCAACGCAGCCATGCTGCTGGTGAAGGCTGTCGGCAAGAAGCCGCGCGACATCGCCGCGATGATTGTCGGGGCGCTGCCGGCGAGTCCGTGGGTCAGCAAGGTCGAAATCGCGGGCCCGGGCTTCATCAATGTGTTCCTGAGCGATTCTGCGTGGCACGAGGTGGTCCGCCGCGTGCTGCACGACGGTGCGCAATACGGCCACAGCAAGGCCGGCGCCGGGCAGACCATCGACATCGAATTCGTGTCCGCCAATCCAACCGGGCCGCTGCACGTCGGCCACGCGCGCAACGCGGCGATTGGCGACACCCTCGCGCGCCTGTATGCCGCGACCGGCTGGAAGGTGTGCCGCGAGTACTACTACAACGACGCTGGCGCGCAGATCTCGAATCTTGCACTGTCGGTGCAGGCGCGCATCCGCGGCATCGACCCGGAAGATCCGCGCTGGCCCGCCGAGGGCTATCGCGGCGAATACATCCGCGACGTCGCGCGCGACTACCTTGCCGGTGCGAGCGTCGAGGTGGACAAGGGTCGCGTGACGGCAGCAAAGGATCCCGATGACCTCGACGCGATCCGCGCGTTCGCGGTGGCGTGGTTGCGGCGCGAACAGGATGCGGACTTGCGTGCGTTCGGCGTGGGTTTCGACGTTTACTTCCTCGAATCCTCGCTGTACGTCGATGGCAAGGTGTTGCAGGTGATCGACCGCATCACGGCCCAAGGCCATGCCTACGAAGCCGACGGCGCGCTGTGGCTGCGCAGCACCGACTTCGGCGACGACAAGGACCGCGTGATGCGGAAGTCCGACGGTTCGTACACGTATTTCGTGCCCGACGTCGCCTATCACCTGTCGAAGTGGGAACGCGGTTACAAACACGCGGCCACGGTACTCGGGGCTGACCATCACGGTTCGCTGACGCGCGTGCGCGCCGGCTTGCAGGCGCTCGCCATCGGCATTCCCACCAGCTGGCCGGACTACGTGCTGTACCAGATGGTGACGGTGATGCGCGGCGGCGAGGAAGTGAAGATTTCCAAACGCGCGGGCAGCTACGTCACCCTGCGTGACCTGATCGACATGGCGGGCCTGGATGCGACCCGTTACTTCCTGATTGCGCGCAAGGGCGACTCGCAACTGGTGTTCGACATCGACCTCGCGCGTTCGCAGACCAACGACAACCCGGTCTATTACATCCAGTACGCGCATGCGCGGGTATGCAGCGTTGCGCGCCAGATGCATGAGCGCGCGATCGTGTTCGAGCAGACGCACGCGCTCAAGCACCTCGACCGGCTGGACAGCGAACCGGCGCGCGCGATGATGGTCGAAGTCTCGCGCTTTCCCGAAATCGTCGAGAACGCGGCCGGCAACCGGGAACCGCATCTGCTGGCACAATATCTGCGGGAACTGGCCGGCGCGTTCCACGTCTGGTACAACGCCGAGCAGTTCCTGGTCGACGACGAGGACCTGCGCAACGCACGCGTGGCGCTGGCCTATGCAACGCGGCAAGTGTTGGCGAACGGCCTTGGTATGCTCGGCGTGTCGGCGCCGGAGTCGATGTGACCGCACCGGCCGTTTGAAGTTTTGATGCAGCGAAGCGCGCGCCGATAGCACGCGCATCCGATCACGAGGACATGCAGTGGCAACGCAACGCGGCGGCAAACAGGCGGTACGCAACGGCGGTTCGGGCATGCCCGGCTGGGGCCTCATCCTGGTCGGCATCGTGATCGGCGGGCTGTTGGTGTTTTTCGCGGCGCATCGCGGCTGGATTCCCAGCGTGCAACGCAACGACCAGCCACAGGCCAACCCCAACGCGGTGGCGGAGCCCGGCAGCGCGGCCGGCATTGCCGCCAGCGGCAGCGCAGCCAGCGCCTCGAAATTCGACTTCTACAAGGTTCTGCCCGAGAAGGAAGTCGTGATTCCCAACGCGGAACTGTCGGCGATGGCCAAGGCCGAGCAGCAGAAGGCCGCGGCCGCGAACAACACCAGCGCCACGACGCCCGCCAGTGCGGGCGCGGCGACTTCCGCAGGTGGATATGTCCTGCAGGTCGGCGCGTTTCCCAACGCCAGCGACGCCGACGCCATGAAGGCCAAGCTTGCCCTGCAGGGATTCACTGCGCAGGTGCAGACCGTCACGCTGGATGGTCAGGTCTGGAACCGCGTGCGCTTGGGTCCGTTTGCTTCCGCGACCCAGTTGCAGGATGTCCAGCAACGCCTGACCGCGGCGGGCATCCATTCGGTACCGCTGAAAGAGAAATAGCCGGGCCGGAGGGCTCGCTTCAAGCGACTTGCAGGACGGCCGGAAGGCCCGATCCGTGCGTTGCACGATCCGGCTATTGGTCGGCTCTGCCGGGCCGCCTACAATATCCGAATGACTGACAAGACCCTTCTCGTCACCGGCGCTTCGGCCGGCTTCGGTGCCGCGATTGCTGTGAGGTTCGCTGAAAACGGCTGGCGCGTGATCGCCTGCGCACGCCGCGCGGATCGCCTGCAGCAACTGGCCGATCGTTTCGGCAAGGAGCGCGTGCACGTCTGTGCCTTCGACATCCGTGACGAAGCCGCCATGCGCGCTGCACTCGCCGCGTTGCCGGAAAACTTTCGTGTCATCGACCTGCTGGTCAACAACGCCGGGCTTGCTTCGGGCACGGCGAAAGCGCAAGCGGCCGATCTTTCCCAATGGCGGCAGATGATCGACACCAACGTCACCGCGCTGGTGACGCTGACGCGCCTCTTGTTGCCGCAGTTGATCGAACGTCGCGGTGCGATCGTCAACATCAGTTCGATTTCCGGCACGCATCCGTACACCGGCGGCAACGTGTACGGCGGCACCAAGGCGTTCGTCACCCAGTTCTCGGCGAACCTGCGCGTGGATCTGCACGGCACCGGCGTGCGCGTGACCAATGTCGAACCCGGCATGGCGGAAACCGAATTCACCCTGGTGCGCACCGGCGGCGATCAGGCCGCCTCGGACAAGCTCTATGCCGGCGCGCATCCGATCACCGCGCAAGACATCGCCGACACCGTGTGGTGGGTGGCCAACCTGCCGCCGCACCTCGACATCACGCGCCTCGAAGTCATGCCCGTCAGCCAGTCCGCCGCGGGCTTGCAGGTCGCACGCGACTGATCACGTTTCGCGCAGGTACGTGTAACCCGTGAGGCCGGCTTCCAGCGCGGCTTCGATGCGTTGCGCCTCGTCGCCGGACAAGCCTGCGGCGGAAATCTTGTCGCGGTACACCGCGCGCAGATCAGCGGGTTTGTAGCCGACATAATCGAGCAGCATGTCGGCGGAATCGCCGCGGCGCGCACCGTCCAGCGTGAAGCCGTCGCCGTCGATGCGCACGTTCACCGCATCGGTGTCGCCAAAAAGATTGTGGATGTCGCCGAGCGTCTCCTGATACGCACCGACGAGGAAGATGCCAAGCCGATAGGGTTCGCCCTTGCGCAGCGCGTGCAGTGGCAGGTTGACGTCGAGATCGCCGGATTCAACGTAGGTGTCGATGCGGCCGTCGGAATCGCAGGTGAGGTCGGCCAGGGTGCCGCGGCGCGTGGGTTGTTCGTCGAGGCGCGTGAGCGGCATGATCGGAAAAATCTGCTGGATCGCCCACACGTCGGGGATCGACTCGAACACCGAAAAATTGCAGAAGTACTTGTCGACCAGTTTCACGTCGAGGGCGTCGCTGATTTCGCGGTGCGAGCGTTCGTCGGGCTTCAGGCGTGCGCGCACGCCCAGCGCGATGGCGTGGAACAACGCATCCAGCTTTGCGCGCTGGTCGAGATCCAGCGCGCCCTGCGTGTACAGCAGCTCGCCTTCGTGCAGGTACTGCTGCGCGTCTTGCCAGATCTCGCGTACCGGGCGCCGGCCCAGCGCGGCCAGCGTGTCGCGCAAGCTCCGCAGCACCGGCGACTCGTTGTCGGTGGCGGCCGGCACCGCGCCATCGGGCGCGGCCTCGACCTCGCTCACGTTGATGACGAGCACCGCGTGATGCGCGGTCATCGCGCGGCCGGATTCGGTCAGCACGTGGGGCGGGTCGAGTTGCCATTCCGCGCAGGCCGCGGCCAGCGGTGCGACGATGGCGTTGGCGTACTGGTCGAGGTCGTAGTTGATCGAGCCCTCGCTGCGCGAACGCGTGCCTTCGTAGTCCACGCCGAGGCCGCCGCCGACGTCGACGTGGTCCAGCGGTAGCCCCAGCGCGCGCAGTTCGGCGAAGTGCCGGACCGCCTCGCGCATGCCGGCCGAAATGTCGCGCAGGTTGGAAATCTGCGAGCCCATGTGGAAATGCAGCAGGCGCATGGTGTGCGTCAAGTTCGCTGCGCGCAGGCGCTCGGCCAGGCTGAGCAACTGCGCCGGGGTGAGGCCGAACTTGCTCTTGTCGCCGCCGGTGTTCTGCCACTTGCCGGCGCCGAGCGAGGCCAGCCGTACGCGCACGCCGAGTTTCGGTTCGACGCCGAGTTCGCGCGATTGTGCGATCACGTGGTCGAGTTCGGATGGCTTCTCGATGACGATGATCACATCGACGCCGAGCTTGCGGCCGATCAGCGCGAGGCGGATGTAGTCGGCGTCCTTGTAGCCGTTGCACACCACCAGTGAGCCCGGTTGCGCCATCCCCAGCACCGCCAGCAATTCCGGCTTCGAGCCGGCTTCCAGCCCGAAGCCCGTACCCGCTGCGCGTGGCGAGAGCGGACCTTGTGCCAGGGTTTGCGCGACCGCGCGCTGCTGGTTGACCTTGATGGGATACAGCGCGGTATAGCCGCCGGCGTAGTCATGCGTGTGCATGGCGCCCGCGAACGCGGCGCGCAGGCGGGCGCGCCGGTCCAGCAGGATGTCGGGAAATCGCAGCAGCAGCGGCAAGCGCAAACCGAAAGCCCTGGCTTGTGCGACGGCATCGTCCAGCGCGAGCGCAGGGCCGTCCGCGCCGCGCGGGCGCATGACGGCACGGCCGTCGTCGCCGATGTCGGCGTAGCCATCGCTCCAGTGGGCGACGGAATAAGTGTCACGGGCAGCAGCAACGTTCCAGGCGTTCGTCATCAAGACTCTCCGGATAACGAGGTGTCAGAACGTCGCAGCGGCGGGCCTTGACGCAGGGGAGTCGCCGATCGGAAGCCAGCATCGCCGCGGGATCGACGCCCGCCA
This sequence comes from Rhodanobacteraceae bacterium, assembly GCA_035688305.1. Taxonomy (GTDB): domain Bacteria; phylum Pseudomonadota; class Gammaproteobacteria; order Xanthomonadales; family Rhodanobacteraceae; genus 66-474. The sequence continues at coordinate 6,149 of DASSNC010000025.1, read as the reverse complement.
TTGTAACGCGTGGTGATCGGCCAGCCGTTACAATCCACGGTTCACCATCCGGGTTCCGCACATGTCCGCGTCCAGCAACTGGTTCACCGAGCAGCACGCTTCGTCCGGCTCCGCGATCGGTTATCGCATTACCGGCAAGCTTGCCGAGGAACAAACGCCGTTCCAGCACATCGAAATCTATGCGACCACCGACTGGGGCAACCTGATGGTGATCGACGGCTGCACCATGCTGACCACGCGCGACAATTTCCTGTACCACGAGATGATGACCCACCCGGTGCTCTACACCCACGCGGCACCGCGCGATGTGGCGATCATCGGCGGTGGCGACTGCGGCACCTTGCGCGAGGTTTTGCGGCATCCGGAAATCGAATCGGTGGTGCAGATCGACATCGACGAGCGCGTGACCCGGTTGGCGGAAAAATATTTCCCGGAATTGTGCGAATCCAACGCCGACCCGCGTGCGAAACTCATGTTCGACGATGGCATCAAGTACATGGCCGATGCGGCGCCCGCATCACTCGACGTCGTGATCGTCGATTCCACCGACCCGGTCGGCCCGGCCGAGGGCCTGTTCAACGCGAAGTTCTATGCCAGTTGCTTCCGGGCGTTGCGCGAGGGCGGCATCCTGGTGCAGCAGTCGGAATCGCCGCTGGTGTTGCTGGATCTCATCAAGTCGATGCACAAGGAGATGCGCGGCGTCGGGTTCTCCGCCACCCGCACCCTGCCGTTCCCGCAGCCGTGCTATCCGACCGGCTGGTGGAGCACCACCATGGCGCGCAAGGGCGGCGCGCTCGATGGTTTCCGTGAGCGTGACGCCGAGAACAAGCCCTTCGCCACGCAGTACTACAACGCCGGCATTCATCGTGGCGCGCTTGCGCAGCCTGAATTCATGCGTGCGGCGCTGGGCGCCTGAAGACGCCACCTCCAGCCTGCGGCAATCTGGCTGGCCACGGTTCATGCAACGCCATTAGCCTCGACAAACCGCAGCCCCGGAATTTCCCATGCGCCCAACTGCCTTGATCGCCTTCTCGCTCAGCTTGTTGCTACTCGCAGCGACGGCCGCTGCCCCCGCTCGCGCGCAGCTTGTTGCGCCTGCGCAAGCGGCCAGCGCGCCCGCGCCCGCATCCACGTCGTCCGAGCCGAGCGCTCCCACGCTCGCACCCGCCGACCAGAAGCGTGTCGATGCCATCCACCAATATCAGCGCGACGTGGTGAACGTGGCGGCGCTGCGTACCGACCCGGGCTACCTGCTGGGCGCCGCCTTGCTGACGCGCCCCTTCAAGAACCAGATCGAGGCACTCAGCTTCAACGCCTTGAGCGCGCGCGCCAGCGCTGCGCCGGGAGCCGGCCCCGCGACGTGGTGGTTGCGGCTGGGGCTGTGCAGCGACAAGGCCGATTGCCCGAATGCAGAAGCTTATGCGAACCTCAGGAAAACCGCGGCCGGCAACGCCGCGGTGTGGCTGGTGGCGCTGGATCTCGCTGCCGCCGACCAGGACAGCAAGGCCGAACAGGCGGCCTTGGCCAAGGCCGCCGCGGCCACGGCGTATGACGACTATTACGGCAAGGCCCTGGCGGGCGCCGCCGCCGCGTTGCAGGTATTGCCGCCCCTGGCCGACACCATGGAGGGCGCCCACGACGGGCAGCCCGACAACCCGAATGGCGTGCGCGTGCTGGTCGCGATCACGGGCACCGGCGAATATCCGCGCCCGAATCTCGAACCGATGTTGCAGTTGTGCGATCCCAAGGCAGACGGCATGGATGCCGCGCGCAAGGCCGAGTGCCTGAAAATTGCCAAGACCCTGCAGTGGGGTTCGAGCCCGGTGGCGCGCGCGGCGGGCTTGCACATGCAGGGCGCGCTCGACCCCGATGCCAAGGGCCAGTCTGACGAAGCCACGCGCGATCTCGCCTGGCAGATCCAGCAATATTCGGCCTTGTTGCAGCATGCCCTGGTCGATTCCTCGCTGGCTGCGCAGTGGTTGGCCAACGCCCGCAATGGCGGCACCGAGCTGAGCCTGGTACTGGCGACGCTGCGCGACAATCAAATTCCCACCGAAGCCCCCGCCAGTTTCCAGCCGGCATCCGCCGGCGGTTCCAGTCCATGAGAAGATCCGATCATGCGTGAAGTGTTGTTGTTGCGTCATGCCGAAGCGATGCAGGGTGGCCCCGACAGCCGCGACAGTGAGCGCCCGCTGAGTTTGCACGGTGAAGCGCAGGCGCGCGCCGCCGGTACCTGGTTGGCCGAACAAGGCGCGGCCCCGGATGCGGTGTTGTGCTCCTCGGCGCGCCGCGCCCAGATGACCGCCGATGTCGTGGGCAAGGTGTTGCGGATGCCGCAGCCGCGCTTCCTGCCCGCGCTGTATCAGCCCACGCCCGGGGAGTTGCTGGCCCTGGTCGAAAACCATGCGCCGGACGCGCAGCAGGTGCTGGTGGTGGGCCACAACCCGGGCATGGAACAACTGCTGGCACTGCTGACCGAAGGCCGGTCGAGCGAGGCGCGCGGCATGGCGCCGGCGGCGTTGGCGTGGATCCAGCTCGACGACGATTCGCTCGAGCCCGGCCACGGCCAGCTGCGACATTTCTGGTCGCCGTGATCAAGGCGGCGCTGGCACTGGCCTTGTTGTTGCCGTGCCTGGCGCCACTCGCTGCACCCGCTGCCGGAACCCAGACTTGGCCACTTGACCCGGCCCACTCGCAGACGCAATTCAGTGTGCGCAAATTCTGGTTCGCGCACGCCCGCGGCACGTTTCCGGAATTGCAGGGCACGCTGCGCCGGATCGATACCGCGTCGGGCAACGATCTGGCGCAGGTGACCGCCAGCATCGACGTCGCCGGGTTGCTGATGGACGATCACGCGGCGCGCGAGACGACGCTGGGTCCACGCTTCTTCGATGCGGCGCGTTTCCCGCTCGCCCGCTTTGATTCCGATCCGTTTCCGCTGGCCGAGCTGGCGAGCGGGGGCACGGTGCGCGGCATGCTGCTGCTGCACGGCGAGCAACACCCGGTCACCTTTTCGCTGCAGGCCTCCGAGTGTCCAAAGCAGCCCCTGTTGTGCGTGATCCGCGTATCGGGCAGCTTGTCGCGCAGTGACTTCGGCATGCACGCCTGGCGCGGACTGGTCGGCGACAAGGTCGAGCTGAGCATGCGGATCGTGCTGCTGCCTTGCCTGGCGTGTGATCACCCGTGAGCCGTGCGCGCGCTTCGCGCCCGAGGTGTCCCGTATCATGGAACAGATGCCAAGGAGCCTGACGGCAAAATCCGGATGCTGGGTCGCCCTGCTGGCGCTGTTGCTGGCCGGATGCGTGCCGCTGTCGCCCAAGCGTATCCAGCACGCCGATCGCATCGTCGCGGTTTCCGATGACAGCTGGATCGACTGCGCGCGCGCCGATCGTTGCGCGCAGCCGTCACCGTTCATGGCGCAGGCCGATGCGGCGATCGCCGCGTCCTCGCCCGGCCAGCCGCACAACACCGTCACCCTGCTCAACATCGGCCAGAACGCGTTGGCGGCGCGCATCAACCTGATCCGCGCGGCGCAGCACTCGATCGACATCCAGACCTACATCTGGGCGCGCGACGATGCCGGCATGCTGGTGCTGGACGAACTGGTGAAGGCCGCGCGGCGCGGCGTCAAGGTGCGCATCCTCGCCGACCAGTTGAGCTCGCTGAACGATCCGGCGCTGCTCTCGCGCCTCGCGCGGGCAAGCCGCAACCTCACCATCAAGTTGTACAACCCGACGTTCGACGCCGCACACAGCAACTATGTCGAGTACGCGGCCAGCGTGTTGTGCTGCTTCAACAAATTCAACCAGCGCATGCACAACAAGCTGTTCCTGGTGGACGGCAAGGTCGGCATCGTTGGCGGGCGCAATTACCAGAATGCGTATTTCGACTGGGATCCGCAGATGGACTTCCTGGACCGCGACGTGCTCGTCGCCGGTCCGGCCGGCCGGCAGATGGCGAAGAGCTTCGAGATTTTCTGGCACGCCAAGCGCGCGGTCCCACTGACCCACCTGCGCGACGTGAACGCCGAAATCCTGCGTCATCCGTTCGATGCCGTGCCGTGGACAGACCCTGTGTTCGCCGATCCGCAACGCGTCGCGAGGATGCTCGCCCAGGCCGAAGATCCAGCCTGGTTGCAGGCCAACCTCGTCGACCGCAGCCTCGCAGTCGGCCTCGTCGATTACTTCTACGACCTGCCTTCCAAGGCCGAGGCCGTGCACGGCCCGGACTCGCGCGAGTTGACGCGCGACTTGATGAAGATGATCGCGGACGCGCAAAGCCAGATCGTGCTGCAGACGCCCTACCTGGTGCTGACCCGCCGCGCCGGCAGGATTTTCCGGGAATTGCAGAAGAAGAAGCCGCCGGTGCAGGTGATCGTCTCGACCAATTCGCTGGCGTCCACCGATGCCTTGCCGGTGTACGCACTCACCTACAAGCACCACAAGAAGTTTTTGGTCGACTTCGGCTTCCAGATCCACGAACTGATGCCGCGCCCGGCCGACGCTGCCGAGATGCTGGGGGACTACGCGCGGCTGTCCGGGATCGGCTCGGAAGCCTCGTCGCCGCATCGCGGCGGGCGCGCGCCGATCGAGCCCGGCAACCCCGGGCCGCGCATCAGCCTGCACGCAAAATCGCTGGTGGTGGACGACAAGATCGGCATGGTCGGCTCGCACAATTTCGATCCGCGCTCGGCCAACTACAACACCGAGTCGGGCGTGATCATTCCCGACCCGGCGTTCGCCGAGCAGTTGCGCGCCACGATCCTGCGTGACGCCGCGCCGCGCAACGCCTGGCTGGTGGCGCCGCGGCACCCCATGCCGATCATCGGCGATGTCAGCCAGGTGATCGGCGACCTGTCACGGAGCTTGCCGATCTTCGACATCTGGCCGTGGGGCTACTCCACCGACTACCAGTTGAAGCCCGGCGGCACGCCGGTTGCGGCCGACGATCCGGCCTTCCTCGACAATTGGGAGCCGGTCGGCGACTTCCCGGAAGTGAACCTATCACTCACGGCGATCGCCGCGCGTTTCGTGGTCGCCTTCGGGGCCGGCATCCAGGGAATCCTGTGACGTCCGATTGACGGCAACCGGCCCTGTCGCTAGGCTGGCCAACTAGCCATCCAGACAAGGTTACTGCCATGCCCATGGACATCAACATCCAGTTGAGCGATGACGATCTGCAGTTCTTCATCAAGGGCATGCGCGACGTCGAAGCCAACATCGCGAGCCGTGATCCCGATTCGATCATCGCCGGTGCGCAGAAGCTGCTGGCCGAATCCGGTGGCGCCGATGCGCCGCCTTTCATTGCCGAACGGCTGGGTAGCGTGGAATCGCTGATTGCGATGGCCAAGGACGTCGGTTTTGGCCTGCCCGACGAGGACCGCAAGCGTGTACTGTCGGCGCTCGCCTATCTCGAGGATCCGGAAGATGCCATCCCCGACACGGTGCCGGTGTTGGGCTTCCTCGACGACGCGATCATGATCGAACTGTGCCGCCAGGACCTGCAGTTTGAAATCGAGGCCTACGAAGATTTTTGCGCGTGGCGCGAAGAAGAAGCCCGCTCACGCGGCGAAGATCCCGCCACGCTGATGGTGCAGCGCGCCGACTGGGCCGATGCCCGCGCCGCCGAAGCCATTGCCCGCATGCACCGCCGCCGCCGCGAATCGTATGCCAGCGGCGCGTGGAAGCCGACGCTGTTCAAGATCAGCTGACCGGAGTGTCGGTTCCGGCCATGGCTCGTGCTCGCATGAGCAGCATCCGGATCAATGGCCTTTCACCACGGATCAACACGGATCGGCACGGATCAATGAAAAATCCGTGTGCATCCGTGCAAATCCGTGGTGAAGATGTTTTTGCCATTTACCCGCCGCGCGGACACGCGACGAGCTGCTACAGGTGCTTTGGCATTGGCAGGTTGGGCTGAATGCAATGAAGCCCAACATCGGTGTGCGTTGATGTTGGGCTTCGCGTTGCTCAACCCAGCCTACGCCGTTGTGGTGGCGCAGGTAACATTCGGATCAAAAGCCTTTCACCACGGATACACACGGATCGGCACGGATCAAAAGCCTTATCCGCGTTGATCCGCGTTCATCCGCGTCGAAATTTGCTTGTTTTGACGGCGGGTCAGCTAGCGCTCCAGGATCGCGACAA
>DASSNC010000023.1:0-16660 GCA_035688305.1 Rhodanobacteraceae bacterium | reverse complement strand
TGCCCGTGCACCGCGACGTCATCGCCGATCATCGAGGTGTCCGCCCACTGGCCGGCGCCGATACCGAAGTCGAGTCGTTTCACATGCGCGGTGACATCCAGCGTGGCGGTGCTGCCATGCGGCACGAACTGCACGCTCAGTGCGACAGGCTTGCTGATGTCACGCAAGCTCAGGGTGCCATCCGCGACTACGTCACCGTTCGCCAACTTGTGGAATGCCGTGGTGACGAAATGCGCCTTGGGAAACTTCGCGGCATCAAAGAAATCCGCTCCGAGCGCGGCGTGGTCGCGCTCGCTGTTCTGGGTGTCGAGGCTGGTGATGTCCACGTAGACATCGAACTTCGCGCGCGCGAGATCGGCCGGGTCGTAATCGATCGTCGCCGTGAAGGTGCGGAATTGCCCGGTGTAGGTGACCGACTGGTAGGTGTTGGTGAAGGTGAGCGTGCTGTGCGCACCATCAACGCGCCACGTTGTCGCCAACGCCGGCAACGAAACAATCAGCGAAGCAATAGCCGCGATCCGGATCCATGTTTTCGGTTTCATCCGCAACCTCGCGCCAAATCAAATTGGATTACCCGCGCCGCCGCCCGCGACCGTACAGCATTCGCCGCAACACGTCATCGCGCTGCCGGAAGTGGTGCCACAAGGCCGCGCCCACATGCACCACCAGCACGGCCACCAGCAGCCAGAACAGACTCTGGTGTACGAGCAGCGCGCGCGGCTTCCAGACCGGATCGTAACCGCCGGTAAGGCTCGGCACCTGAAACATTCCGAACCAGGTGAGCGGCGCGTTCGACGCGGAATTGAACCACCAGCCCGACAGCGGAATCGCGACGATCAGCACGTACAGCGCAAGATGCGCGACGCGCGCGGCACGCCGTTGCCAACGCGGCGTGCCGGCGGGATCCGCAGGCCGGCGCTCACTCAAACGCCACGCGATCCGCAGCAATGCGAGCGCAAGGATCGTGAGTCCGATGGATTTGTGCAGGGCGAACACGCGCACCTTTTCCGGCGTCACGCCCAGTTGCACCATGCTCAATCCGATCACGGCTTGCACCACGATCAACAGCGCGATCAGCCAGTGGAACGCGCGCACCAGTGCGCCCCAGTCCGCGTCAGTGCTGCGCAGGGGCATGCTGCTCGTCCCGCGCGGCTTTTTGCACGTCTTGCTGATAGTCGTACTCGGCCTGCTTGTCGAGCTTGGCTTCGATTTCGAAGCGCAGCGCGACTTGCGTGCCGACCGCCTTCGGGAACGCCGTGATCCCGAAGTGCGTACGATCGAGCGTCGCGCTGCCGGAAAAACCGGCGATGGTCTCGAACCCGAACAAGGTCGCGCCGACGCGGTTGACCGTGAACTCGACCGTCACCGGCAAGCTCACGCCATGCAGGCTCAAGGTGCCCGCGAGCGTGCCGGTGTGATCGCCGGTTTTCGTCACCGACGTGCTCTCGAAATGCGCCGTCGGAAATTTCGCTGCATCAAGGAAATTGCGCCCGGTGACCGCGGCGTTCCAACTCTTGTCGCCAAGATCGGCGGAAGCCAGATCGATGTCGGCCACCACTTTCGAGGCCGCCCAATCCTTGGGATCAAAACGCAACCAGCCGCGCGCAATCGCGAGCCGGCCGACCGGCTTGGAGTAACCATCGTGGTCGGCGCTGAACAGGATCTGCGAATGCACCGTGTCGATGCGGTAATCGAGCGGATGCGCACAGGCAGCCGCCGCCACCGACAGCAGCAACAAACCCAGCAGGGCGGTGATGTTCTTGCGCATCGGCACTCCGCGATCGCCGCCACCATCGTCGCACACTGCGGCAATATGCGCAGCAGGCGGGCTGGCGCAATCGGTCGCGGGCTATATCTCGGCGGGCGGATACGGCATCATCGTGGAATCGTCTGGAAGGGGACGCTGCATGCTCACTGCACTGCTATTGGCCGGCGCACTCGCAGCCGCTCCCGCGGCACAGGCCGCGCCGAGCGTCCCCGCCACGCCCACTTTCCGGCGTTACGGCATCGCCGAAGGCCTGCCCTCGGCGGACGTCTACAGCGTCACGCAAGACCACACCGGTTATCTCTGGATCGGCACCAACGCGGGCCTGGTGCGTTACGACGGCCGCAACTTCCACGTGTTCCGGCACGATCCGCAACAAGCGGCGTCATTGACGGCCAATGATGCATCGGCGTTGCTGGTCGATCGCGACGGACGCCTGTGGGTGGGCGGCGAAGGGGCCGGCCTCAACCGCTACGAACCGGCGACGGGTGGCTTCGAGCACTGGCGGCATGACGCGCAGGACCCATCCAGCCTGGCCGCCGATGACGTGATGGCGATCGCCCAGGACGCGCAGGGAACGATCTGGGTCGGCAGCTATGCCGGCGGCCTCAATCGCATGGACGCGAGCGGCAAGGGCTTCACGCATTTTCGTCATCGCGATGGCGACGCCACCGGCCTCGCTTCGGACAACGTGATTGCGCTCGCGGCCACCGACACCGGCCTGTGGATCGGCACCGACGCAGGTCTCGACCGCATGGATGCGCAAGGCCATATCCAGTCCATTCCGTTGCCCGGCGGCAAGGCCCAACCCAGCATCTGGCAGTTGAACATGGACGGCGACGGCGTGGACGCGGCGACCAGCGCCGGCGTTTTCCGGGTGGACGCGAGCGGGCAGGCAACACCCGTGGGGCCCGCCTCGGAGGCATTTGCCAGCCTGCGCGACAAGGACGGCAGCTGGTGGATCGCGCAACGCGGCGGAATGCTGCGGATCGCGGCGGACGGAACGCAGCACCGTGACACCCCGATGCCGGGCGTGCCCGGCAGCTTGCCCGGGCACCTGCCGGACGACGTCTATCGCGACCACGAAGGCGGCTTGTGGATCGCCACGATGGATGGCGGGCTGGCCTATCTGCCACCGCAGTGGCCGGCTTTCAGCATGGTCCGGCATATCCCCGGCGACCCTGCCAGTCTCACCAACGACCGCGTCCGCGCGATCGCGCTGGCGCACGACGGCACGCTGTGGGTAGGCGGTGCGCGGATGCTGGACCGGATCGATCCAGTGAGTGGCGCGGTTACCCACGTGCCGATTCCCGGCCTCGACAAGATGTCGATCGCGGCGCTGGCGCAGGACGCCACCGGCCACCTGTGGATCGGCAGCCACACCGGCCTGTGGATGTGGGACGGCAAGCACCTGCAATCGGTCGCCGCCGGCGACGCCGCGCTGCGGCATGGGGTTTGGCGGCTGCTCGCCAGCGCAGACGGCACGATCTACGTCGCGGGGGTAGGCACCGGCATATTCCGCGTCGATCCGGGCAACTTCACGCTGCAACCGCTCACGCCGCCGGAGAAGACCACGGCGGCACGCGAAATCGGGCTGCTGCGCGCAACACCCGACGGCACCGTATGGGCTGCCAGCCACGCCGGCCTCGCGCAACTCGCAGCGGGCGCATCGGCCTTCGAGTTCGTGCCGGGCATCGTGCGCGACGACGTGGCGGCATTTGCGTTTGCACCGGATGGCACGCTTTGGGTCGCCGCTGCCGGTGGCCTGCAGCACTACCGCCTGCAATCCGGGCGCGCCAAATTGCTGGACACGGTCGGCCGCGACCAGGGCCTGCCGGATACCAACATCCTCGGCCTGCAAGTCGGCCCGGATGACCGCGTGTTCGCACTCGGGGCCCGCAACCTGCTGGTGTATGACCCGCATGGAAAACACTTGCACGCATTCGCCACAGCCGAAGGGCTTGGCACCACCGATTTCACCGGCAACGCGCTGCTCGCAACCAGCCACGGGCAATTGTTCGCGGGCACGCTGGCGGGTGTGATTGGCATCCAGACCAACCTGCTGCCGCGCCACCTTGCAACGCCCAGGGTCGCGCTGGAATCGGTGAACGTGCGCGTGAACGGCCACCTGGTAGCGCTCGACCCCACGCGGCCGATCGAGCTTGGCTGGCGCGCCCACGACCTCACCGTGGCAGCGCGGGTGCTCTCCTTCATCGACCCCGCGCGCAACGAGTACCGGTTTCGGCTGCAGGGATTCGATACGAGCTGGATCCGTACCGGTACCCGCAACGTCCGCGAATTCACGGTGCTCGCGCCCGGCACCTACAAGCTGATGGTCAGCGGACGAATCGGCGACGGGCCGTGGAGCGCGCCGCTGGATGCCTTCACGTTGCGCGTCGCGGCCGCGCCCTGGGCGACGCCGTGGGCCTGGGCTGCGTATGTGCTGGCGGCGATCGCGCTGGTGTTGTGGGTGCTGTGGGCGTTGCGCCGGCGCATCCAGCGACAGCACCGCTACGCGTTGAGTGAAGCGCGCCAGCACATCGCCGAGCAGGCCAACACCGCGAAATCGCGCTTCCTCGCCAACATGGCGCACGAGATCCGCACGCCACTGACCGGCGTGCTGGGCATGACCGAACTGCTGCTGCACACGCAGCTCGACGAGCGCCAGCACCAATACGCCGACGCGATCCGCCGCTCGGGGTCGCTGCTGCTGCGACAGGTCAACGATGCGCTGGACGTGGCGCGGATCGAAGCGGGCCGGCTCGAACTGAACTCCGCGCCGTTCGACCCCGCCGCGCTGCTGCACGAAGTCGCCGATGCCGATGCCGGGCTCGCCGCACAAAAACAACTGACGATCACCGTCGAGATCGACGCCGACGCGCCGCGCAGCGTGCTCGGCGATGCCCAACGCGTGCAGCAGATCCTGTTCAACCTTACCCACAACGCGCTGAAGTTCACCACCCACGGTGGCGTCACCTTGAAGCTCGCGCGCGCTGGCGACGGCATTGCCTACAGCGTGATCGACCAGGGACCCGGCATGACACCGGCCGAATGCGCGCGCGTGTTCGAGCGCTTCGAGCAGGCCGACCACGGTCGCCTGCAGCGCGGCAGCGGACTGGGCCTCGCGATCAGTCACGAACTGGTGACCCTGATGGGTGGCCACATCGGCGTGCAATCGGTGCCCGGGCGCGGCAGTACCTTTGGCGTGAGATTGCCCTTGCGCACGCTGACGCCCAGCGGGCCGGTCGACGCCGCACCGGCACACGCGCCGGCCACGGCTGCCGCAACGCGCTCCACGCCGGTGGCCGATGCGGACGATGCCGATGATGCATCGCCGCGCCTGCGCGTGTTGCTGGTCGAAGATGATCCCATCGCCGGGCAAGCCATCGCCGGCATGATTGAAACCCTCGGCTATCGCGTGACGCTGGCAACGCAGGCGCTGGCCGCGTTGTCAGCCATCGAGAGCGACGGCGCGTTCGATGCGCTGGTGTTCGACTTCGACCTGCCCGGCATGGATGGCTGCGAACTCGCGCAACTGTTGCGCCAACGCGGTGTCGATACCCCGATCATCGCGCTCACCGCCAGCGCCCACGGTGACGAGGAACAACGTGCGCAGGCAGCCGGGATGAATGCCTTCCTGCGCAAACCGGCGCTGCCCGATGACTTGCGCGCGGCGCTGGACAGCGTATGCACCAAGGCGGCAAGGTAGGCGGGCCGGAAGGCCCAACCGCAATCGTCGGGTGGGCCGCCTACGCGCTGCGGTCGATCAGCCACTGCGCCAGCAGCGGCACCGGGCGGCCGGTGGCATAGCCCTTGCGCCCCGAGACCCACGCGGTGCCGGCCACGTCGAGGTGCGCCCAACGCGTGCCTTCGGTGAAGCGCGACAGGAACAACGCCGCGGTGATCGCGCCAGCACTCTTGCCGCCGAGGTTGGCCACGTCGGCGAACGCGGACTCCAGCTGCACGCGGTAGTCGTCCCACAGCGGCATGCGCCAGGCGCGGTCGCTGCTGGTGGTGCCGGCGGCGAGCAGTTCATCCGCCAGCCGATCGTCGGCACTGAACAGGCCGGATGCGTGCGCACCGAGCGCCACCACGCAGGCGCCGGTCAGCGTCGCGGCATCGACAACAGCCTGCGGCTGGAAGCGCTTGCAGGTGTAGGCCAGCGCATCGCACAGGATCAGGCGGCCTTCGGCATCGGTGTTCAGCACTTCCACGGTGATCCCCGCGTACGTGTGCAACACGTCGCTGGGGCGATAGCCCGCGCCATCGACCATGTTCTCCACCGACGGCACCACGCACACGAGGTTGAGCGGCAGCTGCAATTCGACGGCGGCGAGAAACGCGCCCAGCACGCCGGCCGCGCCGCACATGTCGTATTTCATTTCTTCCATGCCGCCGGTCGGCTTGATGTTGAGGCCACCGGCATCGAAGGTGACGCCCTTGCCGACCAGCGCGTAAGGTTTCGCATCGCCCGCGCCGTGGTACTGCAACACGATCAACTTGGGCGGCGTCGCGGAACCGGATGCCACCGCCAGCAACGCGCCCATGCCGAGCTTCTGCATCTCCTCGCGTTCCAGCACTTCCAGCGTGACGCCCGGATGTTCGTCGGCAATCGCGCGCGCCTGCGCGGCCACGTGGGTCGGCGTGCACAGGTTCGGCGGCAGGCAGCCGAGCTCGCGTGCGAAGGCGACGCCGCGTGCGATCGCGCGGGCTTGGTCGAGGCCGCGTTGCGCTTCGACCGCGGCGGCGATCTCGAGCTTTGCGAGACGCGGCGCACCGGCATCGGCAGGCTTCAGCGTTGCGGTGTAGCGGAAGCAGGCGTGGTCGATCGCAAGCGCGGCGGTGCGGGCACACCAGCTGGCGTCGTGGTCGCCGGCCGGCAGTTCCGGCAGCCACAGCGTGGCCCGCTCGATCGGCAAGCCCTTCAGCGCCAGTCCGGCATCGGCACATGCACGCGCATAGGCGCGACCATCGAAATCCTCCTTGCGCCCCAAACCCACCAGCAGCACGCGCGGCGACTTCACGCCGGCGACGCCGTGCAGGATCAGCGTGGCACCCTGTTTGCCGCTGAAATCACCCGCCTCGCGCAGGCGCGTCAGCGCGCCGTCACTGGCGAGATCAAGCGCGGCGGCCGCGCTGGCGGGGGCGCCATCAAATACGCCCACCACCACGCACGGCGTATCGGCGGTAGCGGCGGCGGCGGAACTCAGGCTGAATTCGAGCATCGATGCAACTCCTTGACCGGCATGGAAGGCAGCGGCGCGCCGGTACACTGGCGCTTCGCAAAGCGCTCCAGTCTAGCCGATGCCGCGATTTTCCATCCTCGACCGCTACATCCTGCGCGAATTCCTCACCAGCACGCTGGCCGCCCTGGTGGTGCTGCTGGTGATCTTCACCGGCGGCACGTTCGCATCGGTCGCCAACCAGGTGGCGAGCGGACGCTTGCCGGGCACCGTGATGTTCACGGTGCTGGGCCTGAGCCTGGTGAACACGCTGCAGGCCATGCTGCCGATGGCGATGTTCCTCGGCATGCTGCTGGCGCTGGGACGAATGTATCGCGACAGCGAAATGCACGTGTTGTCGGCGTCCGGCTTCGGCCCACGCGGCCTCCTGAAGCCGGCCGCGATCTTCGCGCTTGGCGCCGGCATCGTGGTGGCGGTGGTGGCGTTGTGGCTGGGGCCGTTGGCATCGAGCACCTCGAACACCGAAATCGACACCGCCAACCGTTCGGTGATCGCGGCGGGACTCGAACCCGGCCGTTTCACCAGCCTGCCCGGGCGCGGCGGCGTGCTGTTTGCCAACACCGTCAGCCCGGACGGCACCAAGCTCGGCAAGCTGTTCGTCGAGAGTGAGCGCACCGACGCGCACGGCGTCACCTCCATCAGCGTGATCACCGCCGCGCATGGCAAATTGTTCCACGAGGGCACCGTCGACAACCGCTTCGTCGCGCTCTACGACGGCCACCGCTTCGACATCCGGCTGGGCAAGGACAACTGGCGGCTGATGCAATTCGAGCGCAACAACATTGCGCTCACGCAACCGGCGGATGCCGAGGACCAGGACAATTCCTACGGCCAGCGCGCCACGCTGGCGCTGGTCGGCGACCACGACCCGGCGGCGCGCGCGGAACTGCAATGGCGCATCGCGATTCCGTTCGGACCGCTGGTGCTGGCGATGCTGGCGCTGCCGATGTCGCGCCAGGGCCCGCGCGCCTCACCGGTCGGCCGCATCCTGATCGCGGTGCTGGCGTATCTCGTCATCCTCAACCTGATGACGTTGGCACGCAACTTCATCGCCACCGGCAAGCTGGCCGCGCCCATCGGCATGTGGTGGGTCTTGGTGCCGGTGTTCATCGGCGCGGCGTGGGTGTTCGCCCGGCAATACGCGACGCGCAAGCCGCGCGCTGCAGCGGAGGCCCGTGCGTGATCGACGCATCCTGGCAAGGCTTGCGGATCAAGCGCGTCGATCTGCTGATCGCATCCAGCGTGCTTGGAGGACTGCTGGTGACCTGGCTGATCCTGACCGGGCTCGACACCTTCATGGAATTCGCGCAACAGATCGGCGGCATCGGCCACAACGGCTATTCGCTCGGCAAGGCGGTCGCCTACATCCTGCTTACCGTGCCGCGCCGCGCCTACCAATGGTACGTATTCGCGGCGGTGATCGGCGGCTTGGTCGGTCTTGGCGGGCTGGCCGCGACCGGCGAATTGACCGCGTTGCGCGCCGCCGGCATGTCCAAGCTGCGGATCAGTTTGTCGGTGGTGGGCCTGGTTGCGGTACTGACGGCGTGCGTGGTGATCCTCGGTGAAACCGCCGCGCCGGCCGGCGAGCAACGCGCGCAGGCCATCCAGTTGCAACGCAACGCCGGGCAGATGCGGGTCGGTCCCGGCGGCGGCCTCTGGCAACGCGATGGCGACACCATCATCAATGCCAAGGCCACGCTGCTGCGCAGGGTGCACGGCCGGCCGGAGGTCGAGCTCGCCGACGTGCGCGTGTTCGGCTTCAACGACGCCGGTGAACTCACATCCTTCCGTCATGCCCGGCTCGCCACCGAACTCGGCAAACACTGGCAACTGGAAGATGTACGCAGCACCAGCGTGACGTCGGCGGGCGCAACCAGCATCACGCAGAAAAAGGTTGCCTGGCAGACCGATCTCGACGCCGACGTGCTGAAGGCTTCGGCGATGCATCCGGAATACCTCTCGCTACGCGACCTGTCGCGCAACATCGACTACATGCGCGCCAACAAACAGAACCCGACGTCCTACACCACCGCGTACTGGACCCGCATGTTCTATCCGGTCAACACCGTGCTGCTGGTGCTGTGCGCGTTGCCATTCGGTTTCGGCACGCTGCGTTCGGGCGGCCTCGGCAAGCGCCTGTTCCTCGGTGCGCTGGTCGCCATCTCGTGGTACTTCCTGCAGCGCGCAATCATCAGCACCGGCACCGTGCTGGGTGCGCCGCCGCTGATCGTCAACCTGATTCCCGCCCTGCTGCTGGTGGCGATCGTGGTGGGGTACTACCGGCGCGCGTAGCGTCGCGTCATTCCGGGCGCTGCAGCACCGCCGCGCGACCACTGGCGAGCACGCTGCCGCGATGCTCGATGCGGAACGCGTACTGCAAGCTGTCGTCCAGCGCCAGCAGGCATTCAACGTGCACCTGCAAACGCCCGGGCAGGTCATCGATGCGCTGCACCTTGAGGCGCACCTCGCGCAACGCAACGAGGTAACCCGGCCGCGCCGCACCACCGCTGGCGCGGGCGCACAGCGCGCCGTGCACCGCCATCGCCTGCGCACCGTATTCGCACAAATTCACGGCATGCAACACACCGTCCGCGCGCAGCGGGTTGTCACTTCGTTGATGTGAGGCGCTGCGCGCGTGCAGGCGTTCGGCATCCCAATCCACGACCTCGTCGAGCAGGCACATCGCACCCTGGTGGGGAATCAGCGCCGCCCAGTCCGATTTCGGCAACATCCGCGTCAATGCCCGTCGCGCAAATGCGCGGCCGGCGCCATCAGCACCGACAGCGTGAAGTGGAAGCCGACGCCCAGCGCAACAGTCAATCCGATCGCGCGCAACACCGGCACGCTGGACAACGCCAGCACGCCGAACACCAGCAGCGCCGAGGCGACGCACACCAGCGTCGCGTGCAGGGTGCGCAAGTCTTCGCGTTCGTCATGGGTACGCCGTTCGAAGAACAGCGCATAGTGCAAGCCGAGCCCGGCGGCCAAGGTCAACGAGACCAGATGGAACAGCGACAAGGGAATCCCGGCTGCACGCAGCACCGCCAGCACCAGCAACGTCGCCAGCGTCATCGGCCCGAGTACGTGCAAGGCACGCCGCGGGCTGCGCAAGGCCAGCGTCACCGCCGCGCACAACAACAGCGCGGCGATGCCGAGCGCAATCAGGATGCGCTGCCGATAGGCCACGATCAGCGATTCGGTGGAGGCCTTGAGGTCCAGCAGGTGCACCGCGCCATGCCTGTCGCGCGCCAGTTGCGCGAACGCTGCCGGATCGTTGACGCCACTCAAGGTCCCCAGGCCAACCCAGCCGCCGCCCTGCGCCATCAGCATCGCCGCGAGCCGCGCGCCCAGCGGTGACTGTTCGAATTTTTCCGGCGTCAGGGGTGGCAACGCGCGCGCAGCCTCGACTGCATCCACGAACGGCGCGAACACGCCGGCGCGGAATGGCAATCCGGCCATCGCCTGCTGCAAGGATGCATCAAGCGTCGCGCGATCCGGAAGTTTCGCTTGGCGTGCGCGCTGCGTCGCGGCACTCGGGAGATAGCGCGACGGCAGTTCGAATCCATCCAGCGCATGCTGGCCGACCAGCGCCTGCATGGCCGGCGCGATTTTTTCCGAAAGCGCCAACACCGCTTGCGCATCGGCGGCGCGCATCACCAACAGATAGCGCACATCCGGCGCGCCCAGCGCTGCACGCAGGCGCGTGTCACGCTGCAACTCGGCTTGGGGCACTGGCGTCAGCGCGGACAGATCGTTCTGCCAGAAGCGCCCGGGTGCGAACACGATGATCGCGAGGCCAGCCGCCGCAACCAGCCACGGTAACCAGCGCGGTCGCGGCAATCGCGCGAGGAAATGCCATGCGCCCGCCAACCCCGGCGTCGCGGCCATGTCGCGCCTGGCCGCCGGCACGATCAGCGGCAACAACCAGCGGGTGCACAGGCCGGCCGTCACCAGCCCGCCGATCGTGAATACCGCGAGCTGCTGCAGGCCGGCGACGCCGGAGGCGAAGAACGCCAGATACGCAATCGCGACCGACACGATCGCGGTCGCGAGCAGTGGCCACAATTCGCGTACGCAGGTCGCGGTATCGACGCCGACACGGCGATGGCTGAACACGCGCAACGGATATTCCTGCGCGACACCCAGCAGCGTGAAGCCGAAGGCGACGGTGATGCCGTGCGCGTGGCCGAACACCAGTGCCAACAGTGCGAAGCCCACCACCGCACCCGACAGCAAGGGCAACGCCGTCACCAGCACCGGCACCACGCTGCGGTACGCCAGCAGCAACATCAGGATGAATCCGATCGTGGTGATGGTGGCGAAGCGGTCCGCTTCGGCGCGCGTGGTGCGGCTGGCCTCGACCCCGAACCAGCCCGGCCCGCTGATCACGAGCCGGGCCTGCGCCGCGCCGGGCAAGGCTGCGAAGTGCTGCTGCAAGGATGCGATCGCATGCGCCTGCGCACCCGGATCAAAGCCCGCGGCCTTGGTCTCCGCAATCAGCAAGGCCTCATCACGACCCGAAAACCATACCCCGTCGATGAGCTGCGGCTGGTGCTGCGGCGCCCAGCGCTGCGCGAGCTTCAACGTTTCCAAGGTCGGATCGCTGCGCAGCCACGGCTCCAACAGAGATGCCGCTGGCGAGCTCAGGTCTTCGATGCGCTGTTGCAACTGCGCGCGCAGGTACGCAGCGTCAAGCGCGTGCGTATCCAGCGTCGGCGACAACAGGTAGCGATACGGCAACAGGTCGGACGCCACGCTGGCGAGATCGGCGCTGCCGTTGGCAACCTGCGAGAAATCCGGATCGTGTGCGAGCGCGGCGTCCAGTCCGCGCGACAAAGCGGCCAGCTGGGCTTGCGGTGCGCCGGAAATCGCCAGCAGCAGCAACCGCGAGCCCGGCCCCTTGCCGATTTCATCCAGCAGGAGTTTCTGGTCGGCGCTCTTCGCCGGCGGCACGAAATCACGCAGGTCGGAACTGACCTTCAGGTGTTGCGCCACGCCCCAACCCACCGCAGCGATCAGCGCCAGCCACACCAAGTACAGCGCAATCCGCGCGCCGTTCCTCATGGATTGTTGCGACAACGCGCCGCCACCGCCGACAGCAACGGCGCGTCGCTGCGCAGGCCGGCCTTGGCCAGCTCGCCCACCAGGGTGATGCTGGTGTCGCCGTTGGCATCGTGCACGGTCAGGCAGCGCGGTTCGGCATGGCGTCCGTCGATCACGATCGAGGCAAGCTGCCGCTTGAGCAAATCCGTGCGAGGCACGAGCGTCACCACCCAATGCGCATCGCCGCCCTCGGCCGACAGGCTGAAATCCTGTTGCAGCGCCTTGACGTCACCGCCGAGCAGCGCGCGAAAGCCGGCCAGCATCGCGCCAGCTTGCGGCGCTCGCGCGATCGGCATGCGGTGCACTTCGCCCTTGCCACGCTGCACCGAAACTTCACCGTCTCCGATTTTCGCGACGGCCACAAAGGGCTTTTCGATGTCACGCTGCATGCGGTCGCCGCCCTGCCACTTCATGGTGCCTGACACCACCAACGGACGATCCAGCACGCCGCGATAACTGACCTGCACGAACGGCGTCGACACCGGCGGGGTCTTCGCCAGTTTGGCCAGCAGCGATTCCGCTAACGTCGGCGGCGCGGCCACCGCGGCGCCCGCCAGCAACCCGAGGCACAGCGCCAGCCAACTACGCTGCATGCGCCTGACCGATATCGTCATCCAAGGTGTGCTCGGCTTCTGCCGTGGCTTGCGGTAACCAGAAATCATAGAAGTTGAACCAGTTGTACGGGGATTCGCGCAGGTGATGTTCAAGGCGCGCGGCGTAATGGCCCATGTACGCATCCAGCGCCGTGTTGCGATCGGCACGCGGCAGTTCGACGCGATCGGCGAGGGTCTCGAACACCAGATCGTAGCGATTACCGCCGCGATAAAGCCCGAGACACAACACCACCGGCACCTTCAGCAGCGCGGCGATCAGCCACGGGTTTGCCGGAAACGGCGCGGGCGCGCCCAGGAACGGCACCTCGCGCATCAGTTCGTGCGGGCGGCCACGATCACCAAGCAGGGTCACCATGCCGCCGGCGCGCACCGCTTCGGACATGGCCAGCACGATGTCCATGCCGCCGCGCGCGGTATCGATGATGTTGTGGGCGAGGTCGGGGGCCAGCGATTCCAGCAACTCGGTCAGCGCCGGGGTCTTGCCCTTGTCCATCACCAGCTTCAAGGGATACTGCGGCTTGCGCGTGGCCAGCACCCGCAGCACTTCGAAGCTGCCCATGTGCGCGCCCAACAGCATGACGCCCTCGCCGCGATCGAGGCGCGCGTGCAATTCATCGGCGCCAAGCATCGTCACCTGATAGCCGCGGGTGCCGCGTACCAACAGGAACACCCGGTCGAGGATGGTGGTGGCGTAGGCATGGATCACGCGCATGACTTGCCACGTCGACCCGGGCTTGCCGTTGAGCCTGCGGAAATAATCGCGTGTCGTGCGCCGCTCCGGACCACGCCGCAGGAAGAAATACAGCGTGATCGGATACAGGAACAGGCGCGTGAAACCGCGCCCGCAATGCAACGCGATGAAACGGATCAGCCAGATCGCGAACCAGCCGCCGGCTTCCGGGCGGTCCATCCAGTGATCACTCATGCCAAAACCTCCAGCGTGCCGCGCGCCAACACCGCGCCGTCGGCATGGGTGACGCTGAAGCGCACCCGGCCATCGCCGTCACGCAACTCGATGGCGGCCGCTTCACCGGGCCGCAGCGGATTCAGGAACTTTGCATCGAGCGCGCCGACCGCGGCGCCTCGCCACGCCTTCATCGCCGCCGCCACGCGCTCCAGCAGCACCACGCCCGGCACCACCGGATTACCGGGGAAGTGGCCGGACAGCGAGGGATGCGATGCATCGACCAGCAGTTCGGTGCGAAACGATTCCGTCATGCCCCACCATCCTTGTCGCGCAGCAATGCCGGCCAGCGCTTGATCATCTGGATCACGAATTGGTGCGCCGGGGGATGCGGGAGGCGGCGCAAGTGCCAGCGCCGGAACAGGTACTCGCCCACGAACGCTGCCACCAGCACGGCCCAACAACCCACTTCCGGATACCAGGCCAGCAGCGATCCGGGCAAGCCAAACGGCGCGTGCACGCCAAGCGTCAGCAACCAGCCACCGGGCTCGGCCAGCAAGGCGATCGTCAGCGACAGCAGCGCCATGGCGCCCAGCAGCCACGCCCAGAACAGCGTGACACCGCGGGTGTAGGCACGCACGCCCGGCAAGTCCAGGCGTTCCTGGCCTTCGATCACGCGCACGCAGCGTGAGATCAGGGGTTCGCGACCGCGCCGCAAGGTGCTCCCGAATACCCAGCACACGCCGGCGAGAAACAGCACCGGCAGCGCCATCAGCGCCAATTGCGCATGCCCGAGCAGGGCCGGCACCAGCAACAGTGCAGCCAAGGCCGCCCAACCGAGCAACGCGCCCACGCTGCGGCGCTTGAGGATCGCCGGCAACCACGCCAGAAGCAACAGCAAGGCGGCGGCAATGCTCAACGCGTGGCGATGCGACAGCCCGCCTGCCAGTGCCAGCGCACCGCACGCCAGCAACGCCAATGGCATCCACGGCACATGCCTGGATGTGGCGGGTTTGTCAGAAGCAACAACACTGGACATTGCGGTGCGTCGGGAAGGCTGCGGCCGGGGATGTATATGATAGACGCCCCGCCCCCGACAACGGACCCCATCGCATTGGACGGCAATACCGCGCGCGCTTTCGATTGCGACGTACTGGTGGTCGGCGGCGGCCCGGGCGGTTCGACCGCGTCCACCCTTCTGGCGCAACGCGGCTGGCGCGTCACCCTGCTGGAAAAGGTTCGCCACCCACGCTTCCACATCGGCGAATCGCTGCTGCCCGCCAACATGCCGATCTTCGAGGAAATCGGTGCGCTGGCGAAACTGGAAGCGCTGGGCCGCCAGAAACTTGGCGCCGACTTTCCGCGCGACGATGGCAGCTACTACACCTTCCGCTTCGATCGCGCGCTCGGCGACACGCCGCCCTTCGCCTATCAGGTCAAGCGCGAGCAAATGGACCAGATGCTGTTCGAGCACGCCCGCGAGCACGGCGTGGACGCGCGCGAGCTAGTGACGGTGGAACGGGTGGAATTCGACGCCGAGGGCGTCACCGCGCAACTGGATGCCGGGGGCGCAAAATCGACCCTGCGCGCGCGCTACCTCGTCGATGCGTCGGGCCGTGACACCCTGCTCGGCAAGCAACTGAAGCTGATCGAGCGCAACAACCAGCACCAAACCGCGGCGATGTTCGCGCACTACAGGAACGTCGCGTTCAATCCCGACGATCCGGGCGGCAACATCATCAGCATCAACCGCTTCGCGCACGGCTGGGCGTGGTTCATACCCTTGCCCGACGGCAGCACCAGCGTCGGTTGCGTATGCAAACCCGGTTACCTGAAAACCCGCCAGGGCGCCGACAACGAGACGTTCATGGCGCGCACGCTCGCGATCGTGCCGGGTGCCGCCGCGCGCATGACCAAGGCCGAGCCTGTCTCGCCGGTGCGCTTTACCGGCAACTATTCCTATGCCTGCCGGCAAATGGCGGGGCCACGCTGGATCCTCGTCGGCGACGCCTGGGCCTTCCTCGACCCGGTTTTTTCCTCGGGGGTTTTCCTGTCGATGTATTCGGCGCGACGCGCGCTCGACGTCATCGACGGCGCCCTGCGCGAACCGCATCGCGAAGCGGCCCTGCAGCGGCACTACGCAAGCCACCTGCGCCGCGGCTACCGGCGCTTCGCCTGGTTCATTTACCGCTTCAACTCGCCGGTGATGAAGGCGCTGTTTGCCAGCCCGCGCAACGTGATGAAGGTCGAACAGGGCGTGATCTCGATGCTGGCCGGCGATGTGTTCGACAACCGCCTGGTGCTCTCCAAGCTGCGCATCTTCAAGGCCCTGTACGCGGCTTTCTCGCTGGGCCACGCGCGGCACTGGCTGGCCGAGCGCATCGATCGCCGCCGCCAGAACCGCATGCATGTCGCCGCGGATTGATCCCGGCGTGAACGCACCGCTCGACTTGCGCATCGCGACACCACTCGGCGAACTGGCGGCGCTGCAATGGGGCGACGCCGATGCACGACCCCTGCTGGCGCTGCACGGCTGGCTGGACAACGCGGCCAGCTTCACACGCTTGGCGCCGTTGCTGGCCGCACACCGGCGCGTCATTGCACTGGACTTGCCAGGGCACGGGCACTCCGCGCACCTGCCGGAACCTGCCCTGCGTTATCACGCAGCGGATGCCGTCGACCACGTGCTGGATGCCGCCGACGCCCTGGGACTCGATCGTTTCGATCTGCTTGGCCACTCGCTGGGCGCGGGCATCGCTTCACTCGTTGCCGCGGCGGCGCCGTCGCGCATCGAACGCCTGTTGCTGATCGAAGGCCTCGGCGTGCTGGCCGATGACGGCGCGCACACCCTGCAGCGCTGGCGCGATGCGCACACGCAGCGGACTGTCGGCCGCCGTCCCGCGCGTGTATTCGCATCGCTCGACGCCGCGGTGGCAGCGCGCGTCGCGGCGGGAGGGCTTGATGCCGACGCCGCGCGTCCGATCATCGCGCGCAACCTGCGCGAAGTGGATGGCGGCTTCGCCTGGCGCAG